>JBNKGN010000285.1:0-4746 GCA_050289845.1 Crocinitomicaceae bacterium
CAACGAAATCATAAAAGGATTCGCTGAAGTTTGCTGTAATGAAAATCCTAAGGCTACAATAAAAAGGCCTAAAAGCATACCAGCAAAGACGTTCAAATAGACGGAAACGATCATTGCTGCCGCGCCTAATGCTGAAAAAATCAACCCAAAAACAATACTCTTCTTATATCCCCACGACCCTACGATGTCACGCCCTCTGGCTGTGCCGAAAACAAACAACCCAAGCGCACCGAGATAATAAGCACCATAAAAGGCGAAATCCACCAATTGGCTTTGAAATTGATCGAGATGAAAATAGTTTTTACAAAACGGAATGAAGACACTATTTCCCGCCGCGATGAATCCCCAAAAAAAGAATACTGTGGTTAAGGTGGTCAGCGCTCCATAATTCGTTGGCTTCGATTCACCAGATTGATTTTCTTTTGACGTTGCATCTAATACGTTCGGCATGGTTCTATAAATTTCATCCCAAAATAAAGAGAATTCACTCCCGATTTTAATTCCGCGTTAAATAAAAGTTACCGCATGTTTGTTAAAAACGAAAAACGCCCTTCTTTCTAGAAGGGCGTTTCATGACTGTTTCTTCTGTCTGAGAGTGAAAACTCTATCTAAAACTGTACTTATGAAAAAACTCAGACGATCAAAACAGGTCAAAACTAAACGTGTCTGTTGGTTAGATGTTTTAAACCTTTAAAAGTTACATCTACTTCAAATTTATTCTCTTTTTTCTAGTAAAAAATTGAAATGTGCTGAGAGGTAAAATTTGTAGACAAGGCGTCAACCTCAGGGATTAACTCCCTTTAATTTTGCCCATACCTGCATTGGATAAATCCTTTTTTTCTGGCGATCCACTGTATTTAACATCTCCCAATCCCGTCAAATTGACTTTGATTTCATCGCTCGCATTCACTTTTGCATCACCTACACCTGAAAGCGTCAGACTTACGACCTTCGTTTTCAATTCATCTGCTTCCAAATCGCCCACTCCTGACAATTCGTAAGTAGCTTTGTTTCCTGTGCCGCTTAGCATTACGTCGCCTACTCCCGTAAAGTTTACGTGTAAATCGGTACAATTCACTTCTAACTGAAGGTCGCCCACACCAGCGATGTCACAATCAAGCGCTTTCAAGGTGATCGATCCTGTTGTCGAGAGATCTCCAACTCCGCTGTAGGATAGTTTTTCTAGCTCTGTAATGGTAATGTAAACGGTGTTTGTTTTTTTGTCTTCAAAGGTTCCTGTCATGTCGACAATTAGTCGATTGCCTTTATTCTCAATCTGAAAGAGTTCCATGAGATTATCGTCGGCTTCCACGACCACTTTTGCTGCGTCTCCCTGAAGAATTACGATATCAAATACTCCTGCAATCTCTAATTCGGAGAATGCTTTCACCTCAAATTCCTTTTTGATCACATTTCCACTTGCCTTTATTTTTTTGCCATTGTCGAGAGGTTCAACATTCACAAATTCATATTCCTTTGGCGCTGCTGGGATCTTGTATTCGACCTGCATTGCTTGAAGAATGGGTTCGTTTGACTGCAATGGTTCCAATGGTCTTGGCGGCATTACCTCTCTTTCGCTTGTTTCTGCAATTGTTTTTTTCGGCGCTGCGACGGTTGTCTCCTCTACCACAACACTTTCTTCCGTAACCACAACAGGAGCTGTCACCACTTCATGGGCTACTGACGGCACATTTTCTTTGACCGGTTCCGTTGTGTTTAAAACAACAGCCGTAATGACTCCTGCACTAATAATACTTAATGATGTTCCTACCATAATAAATGCTTTTTTAGCAATGAATAATTTGAGTTTTCCAGCAATTCCCAGAATGCCAGTTGTGGAGGTCGCAGCGACACCGACCCACGATGCAATTTGCTCGGCAGACGTTTCCACAGGAATCTTTCGCGCGGAATCAAACAGTTGATTTAATTGATCATTGGTCATACGCTCATCTCCTTTTTAGGTGAGTACTCATTTTCCTGCAACAACTCAAGAAGTGCTTTCCGTCCGCGAGACAAACGTTGTTTTACTGCGGACAAACCAGCTTCCTGAAGCACTGCAATTTCCGCAATCGAAAATCCAGAGATTTCAAAAAGCACCAATGCTTCTCGTTGTTCTTCAGGTAATTGACTCAACGCCTTGTAAAGCAAATGCACCTCCTCATTGCGGTCCGCTCTTAGGGACTCATCGGGGATATGTTCTGCCTCGTCTGTGACGTGAATCAATCGTTGTTTTCTATTAGTATTGGCCAATACCCGAATGCTAATTCCAAATAAAAAGTGCAGAAAAGCTTTGGGATCTTCCAGCTTATCGAATTTTTCAAAGGCGATGACAATTGTATCGTGCATCAAATCTTTGTAATCCGTGTCGCCATACACCCGTGCACGACAAAATCTCTCGAAATTTTCGTGAATCGGCTGGTAAAGTTCCATGAAAGCAGCTTTCTTTGACTTTGACATTGGTGCGTTCTTACTAGGTAGATGTAACAAGTAAAAGAAAAGTTACATTGCCTATGAAAATTAATACCATTTTATTCGAAAACACTGAAAGCAAACGGAAAATAGTCAAAAGAAGCCCCAATAATGCTTGCCAAAACTTAAAAATGTCTTAGATTCAAACAAATTAATCGTCCAAAATGAGATCAATTCTTTATACGCTCATCCTATTAACGTCCTTCACAAGTTGGTCGCAAGGCTTTGAAGGCGAAATCACATTTAAGATAGACTATATATCGCTTCCGGAAGAAATGACTGGATTTGAAGATATGTTGCCCGATAAAATGACCCAAAAAATTTCTGGTTCCAAGATACGTATTGAACAGACTGTTATGGGAGGCACGCAAGTGGTGATTTTCGACAATCAGACAAATACAGGCGTGGTTTTGATGGATATTTTTGGAATGAAAAACGCCATTGAAACAGACGCAGACAGCATCGACATTCCCACTCCCCCTGAATACGAAAAAACAACGGAAACAAAAAATATTCTGGGATACCCATGCACAAAATATCTTGTGAAAACAGAAGACGGTTCTCAGCAAGAAGTATGGGTTACCACACAAATAAGCGCAAAACTTAGTCGCCAAAATCCTTTGTATGGTGTGGAAGGATATCCTTTGGCCTATGGAACTTCAGAAGGGGAAATTGTGACCTATCTTGAAGTGATTAAAATTGAAGAAAAGGTTATCCCAGCGTCCGAATTTGAAACCCCAGAAGATTACACCATCATGACGCAAGAAGAATTGGATGCCTTTTCAGGGAACTAATTTCCTGGCTGCGAAGTCGAAAGCATGTATCCACTCGAATGTACATTTTCAATGCCTAACATAGGATCGTCCTTTAAGTATTTGCGCAATTTGGTGATATACACATCCATGCTACGTGTCGTAAAATAACTGTCTTCTCCCCAAATTTCTTTGAGTGCCATTTCCCGAGGAGTTACACGGTTCAAGTGTTGGTACAATAAGAGCAGCAATGCACCTTCCTTTGGAGAAAGTTTGCGCACGGAGTCCCCGTTTTTAAGCATCCGTGTTGTACGCTCGTAGGAATAATCCCCAATGACACAAAGTTCTGGTACAAATGACGTGTTCGTTGCATTTCTAAGAAAGAGTGCTTCCAGTTTTAGCAATAAAATTTCAATATCAAAAGGCTTGTTCAGGTAATCGTCTGCACCTAATTTGTAGCCTTTGATCATGTCCTCCTTTCGGTTTCTTGCCGTAAGGAATAAGATCGGAGTGGATTTGTCTTTGCTACGAATTTTTTCGGCCAGTGTAAATCCATCCATGTTCGGCATCATCACATCAAAAATGCACACATCGAATTGTCCTTTCGAGAAGGTGGAATAGCCCAGCGCGCCATCGCGTTCCCAAACCACTTCATACCTGGAGAGCTGAAGGTAATTTTGCAGCAATGCTCCGAAATTTTCTTCATCTTCCACCAACAATATGCGTTTTCCCTTAGTCATTCTTAGGAATTTGAAGCGTTACTATGGTTCCTTTCCCTGGGGTACTCGCAATTTCAACGGTTCCCTGATGTTTTTCGACGACACTTTTCACATAGCTCAAGCCCAGACCAAACCCTTTTCTATTGTGGATATCCCCCGATTCTGCGCGATAAAAGGTGTCAAATGCGTGTTTTTGTTCTTTGGCATTCATCCCTATTCCATTGTCGGAAATCTGAATACTGCAACGGTCGTTCTTTTGTTCCAATGAAATCTGGATTCTCGGCGCTTGTGTTCCCCGATATTTGATGCTGTTGTCCAATATATTCGTAATGGCGTTTGTTAAATGAAAGGCATCTGCAAACACGATACACTCCTTTTTTGAACGATTTTCAATAGTTCCACCTGCATTTAACAAGGCCAGATCGATGTTTTTTTGCGCGTTTGTAAGAATCGTTTGGATCGCGACAGGTTCCCGGTGCATTCTCAAATCTCCTGCATCCAAAGCAGCCGTATCCAAAACGCGTTCAATGTGCGTGTTCATTCGTTCCTTTTCCGTGTCAATTAATTGAATCAACCGTTTTATTTCTTCGGGGTTTTGAATGATTTCTGGGTGACGAATAGAAGCGCTCGCAAGTGAAATAGAAGCCAAAGGCGTTTTCAATTCATGGGTCATATTATTGATGAAATCATTTTTGATTTGACTCACCTTTTTCTGCTTGAAAATCAAATAAAGCGCGTAACCAAACGAAATAAGAATGAGTAACGTGAACAGCACAGAAAGAACGGTCATTTTCCAAACTTTGGAC
>JBNKGN010000286.1:0-4695 GCA_050289845.1 Crocinitomicaceae bacterium
AATACCGTCATAGCATCAGTGCCTTTTTCTGGAACGAATACTTTGAACAATACGGCAATTACCTATTATGAAGCGCCTTTCGAAGTGATCAATGATGTTGAAATTGGTCGTTTTATTACACCTTACGGGATTCAATTCGACCTTGGTCCAAACGGATTTACATGGATTTACGATGTAACGGATTACCAGCAATATTTGCACGGAACGGTAGATTTGGCGGCACACAATACGCAAGAATTGATTGATTTGAAGTTTGCCTTCATCGAAGGAATTCCACCGCGTGATGTACACAACCGTCAACCAATCTGGTCGGACTGGAAAAGTTATACGTACGCAGTAATGGATAATGACGTCGTTTTGGCTCCAACACCCGTACAATTGGCAGATACTTCTTCAATGTTTAAAATCAAAACGCGATTTACTGGGCACGGACACAATGGAAACAACAACTGCTGTGAGTGGGGGAATGGCTTCGGTCGTGATCACGAAATTTTAGTAGACGGGGTTTCTCGTTTCAACTGGGAAATCTGGGAAGAAACGGCATGTGGTGACAATCCAAATGTAAGCCAGGGAGGAACTTGGCCGTATGCTCGTGAAGGTTGGTGTCCTGGTGATTTGGTAAAAGAATACGATCACGAGTTGACCCCGTACGTAACTCCAGGAACTTCCGTTCAATTGGATTATGATATCACCGATGTTCCAACCAACGATCAAGCGCAAGGAAACGGTAACTACGTCGTAGCGATGGATTTGATTTCATACGGTGCACCGAACTTTCAAACAGATGCAGCAGTGATCGATATCCTAAATCCAAACAGTTGGGAGTATTACCGCAAATGGAATCCAAGTTGCCAGAATCCAAGAGTGATTATCCAAAACACAGGAGAACAAGCATTAACAAGTGCGCGAATCTCCGTTTGGGTGGATTACAACAACATGGTACATTACGATTGGACAGGAAATCTTGAGTTCCTTGAAAAAGAAGTGGTTGAAATTCCGATCAACGATTTGACGTTTTGGTACGATAACGGAGGAAATGGAACTTTCTCTGCACATATCGATTATTTGAACGAATCGTGGACAGCAGATGAATACGACCAAAACAACAATATCACCATTCCATACACGGCACCAGAAAGTATTTCAGGTCCGTTCTTGGTATGGTTCACAACAAATAATAAGGCATTCGAAAACAAATGGCGTTTGACAGACGGTCAGGGAACAACCATTTTTGAGCGCACTTCATTGACGAATTCAACCGATTACAAAGATACGTTTGATCTGCAAATGGGCTGTTATAGTATCATTTTGGAAGATTCAGACAATGATGGGATTTCTTTCTGGTATTCTTCCCAAACGCAAGGTGAAACGGCTGGATCGTTCCGCGTGAAGTTGGTTGGTGGACCCGTTGTAGAGATCTTTGAGCAAGATTTCGGAAATTACCATCAATACAATTTCACAGTAGGTGTTGACTTGAATGTGGGTGAGTTGGATGCGCTCGAAACAACCCTGGAAGTGTATCCAAATCCAAGTACACACATGATGAACGTTGAGTTACTGGGGGATATTGGTAATAATGCCACCATGGTGGTTCGAGATCTCATGGGACGCGAAGTCATGGCTGAGCGAATGAATGTGCAACAAGCTGTAGCGAACGCAATCGTGGATGTTTCTAAGCTCAATCCAGGGCACTATTTTGTGACCGTTATGACGGAAGGAGGCGTTTACACGAAAGAATTTGTAAAACAATAGGAAAACAAAGATGGTAAAAGGCTGTTTCGATTTCGAAGCAGCCTTTTATTTTTTACTGAGATTTTCAAATCATCTTCTTCTGGAGAATCATTCAAGCGAAGAATTTCCTTTTTTCAAGATAACTTCCAGCGCATCAATCCACGGTTGAAGTCCATCGGCGATGGCAAGTCCTCTGTCGGGGTAGCGTGCATTCAACTCAGCATTGTTTCGAAATAAATACTGAAAAATACGAAGTGTATCCAATTGACCTTGCGTCGCTTTAGTTTCATCCATTTCATTGAGTTTTTGATAATTTTTCATGTCGTTATTTTTTTTGATTTCGCCCACACCTTGTCTTTCTGAAAGAAGATACAAGGCATTTCGGGACGCGCGCGGAACGAAATTTCATTTTAGCCTTATAGCTTCTGGCAGAAAGGCATATACTCGCGATTTTCATCAAAAAAAGAACGACATGAAAAAGAAGCATCAGATTGAGATGAATGCCATGGCTCAAAGGAGAATTAACAGACTTTGATTGAAATCACACGCGTGCCTTTGAGATAGAGAAAGTCTCAATTTTAGAGCTTCGTCCATCTTTTTTTCAAACGAAGGATAGGTTGTTCCATCCATTTATAGCTTGCCCAACTCAACAGAAACGTCAGCACGAAAGACAGAATCAAATAGAGAACAAAATATCCGAGATGGTTGGTTAAATGCATCTCGGCAAACGCCACTTGAACGTAATAAATAACAATGCAGTGATACATATAAAAACCATAGCTTATTTTACCCAATTCGAAGAAAACAGGTAGTTTGTCGGCTTGAAAGAAGGTGTTTGTACCAAAAGCCTGATCGAAAATCACATAAGCGAAAAAACAACCTAAAACAACTTTCTCCAGGACAATCAAATCTCCAGGAAAGAGAATTCGAACGCCCAAAATAACCGCAAATCCTGTGAGGTAGATCAAAATATTCAGCGATACGGGAATGCTGGGGAATCGTTGTCCCCAATTCCAATGAAAACAACCGTAAGCCAGTAAACCGCCGATTCCCAAATCGCTTACAACAGCAAGCGTGTGATAATACAACGCCACTTCGGAGTCTCTTAAAAACCAACGGGCGATCAGACTTATTCCGATCAACAGAATGAAATAGGGGAGAAAGAATTTTCCTTTCCGAAAAAAGGGGAAAAGCGCCATCAAGAATACCCAACTCATGTAGAATTGTTCTTCTATACTAACAGACCAGGTAATTGTTAGAAAGTTGACGGCATCCCGAAAGCCGACACGAATTTCTTCAAAATTGGAAAGGAAAAAGCTGTAATAACACGGCGAATTAATCGTTTCAATACCGTTCGGCAATAGCGGAAAAAGTACAAAACCAAAAAGGATCACCAGAAAATACACGGGCCAAATTCGCAACAAACGCCGCATGAAAAAACCGAAAACATAAATTTTTCCTTTCGTCTGCGATTCGTGCATAAGAAGGTAAGAAATCAAAAATCCACTGAGAACGAAAAACAAACTAACACCGTAATTTCCTTTACTCATAATTTTCGTGATTCCTTGAAAAATAGACGATTCGTAAAAGGAACCCCAAATTTCATGTCCCAAAAGAAAAGCATGAAATAAAAACACAGATAAAGCACCTACAGCGCGCAATCCATTAAGATTGTGGAAATAAGGATGTGATAATTTCGACGTATTCCGTGAGTCCAACGCGATGATTGATTAATTTTGCGGGAAATTAGGGAAAATCCAGAAGCATGAGGTATGATATTGCAATTATTGGTGGTGGAATTGTTGGAGCAGCAACTTTATACAAACTCCAGAAACAACATCCAGAACTCAAAATGGTGTTGTTTGAAAAAGAAGCAAAACTCGCAGATCATCAAACAGGACATAATTCAGGAGTGATTCACTCTGGTTTGTATTACACACCTGGTTCACTGAAAGCAGAGAATTGTATCAAAGGACGCCACGAACTTGTTGCTTTCGCAGAGGAACATGGAATTGCCTATGATGTTTGTGGGAAAGTGGTGGTTGCTACCGACGAATCCGAATTGCCTTTCATGGAGAAAATCTACCAGACAGGCTTAAAAAATGAAATTGAAGGCATCCGAAAACTAACCGCAGAGGAAGTGAAAGAACACGAGCCTTTCGTAGAATCTATTGGTGGAATTTTGGTACCGTGTACTGGTATTATTGATTTCCGCGGTGCCACCGAAAAAATGGTAGAATTGGCGCTAGCCGTTCAACCAGAAAGTCGCCTTTGTTTGGAACACGAAGTGAAAGACGTTGATTCAAGCGGCGAAATCGCCTTGATTTCTACCAATAAAGGAGAGTTTGAAGCGCGCTATCTCATTTTTTGTGCAGGACTTCAGGCAGATCGAATGGCCAAGAAAGACGGTGTCAATCTGAAAGAGAAAGTTGTTGGTTTCCGTGGCGATTACTACGAATTAACCGAACAAGGCAAGCACAAAGTGAAGAACCTAATCTATCCTGTTCCAAATCCAGCGTTTCCGTTCCTTGGAGTGCATTTTACACGAATGACTGACGGAGAAATTGAATGCGGACCAAATGCAGTATTTACCTTCAAACGCGAGGGGTACGGAAAAACAGATTTCTCTTTACGCGATACCTGGGACGCCTTGACCTACAACGGAACCTGGAAGTTGTTTTTCAAAAATATGCGTTTTGGAATCAATGAATACCGACGTGCATTTTCGAAGAAATTATTCCTTAAAACCTTGCAACGCATGATTCCTTCTTTAACGATGGATGATTTGAAACCTGGACGATCCGGTGTAAGAGCACTATTGCTGCGTCAGGATGGTGACACACGGGATGATTTTCGTATCGAATACCACGGCAATTCTATTCATGTGTTGAATGCACCTTCTCCAGCCGCTACGGCTTCTTTAGCCATCGGTGGATACATCGCTGAAAAGGTAAAAGAACAATT
>JBNKGN010000287.1:0-4693 GCA_050289845.1 Crocinitomicaceae bacterium
TTTCAACTCTCCTTTCAAACAATACGAAGCAAAAATATTTCCCATTGTTGAATCTTCCCACCCTGGAACGATAATCGGAAGGTTTTTCTCTGCTGCAGCCAACATCCACGAATTTTTCGGATCAATCTCATAGTATTGTTCCAAAACACCAGAAAGCACTAACTCGTACATAAATTCATGTGGGAACATGCGTTTTCCAGCTTCTTCGGCTGATTTCCAAATGTGGAAAATATGTTCTTGCAATCTTCGGAAGGCTTCTTCCTCTGGAATACAAGTATCTGTTACACGGTTCAATCCACGCTCTAACAACGCCCACTCTTGTTGAGGTGTCAAATCGCGGTATTCAGGGACACGTTCGTAACTATTGTGCGCCACCAAATTCATTAAATCCTCTTCCAAATTGGCTCCTGTACAAGAAATCACCTGCACCTTATCGCGACGAATCATCTCCGCCAAAGAAATACCCAATTCAGCAGTACTCATCGCACCTGCCAGGGAAATCAACATTTTTTTACCCGAATTAATATGCGCTTCATATCCTTTCGCAGCATCTACGAGAGCCGCCGCATTAAAATGCAGGTAGTTTTTTTCTATAAAATCTCTAATTGGTTGTGCCATTTTAGCTATTGAATTTGTAAGATAAAATTTTGTAATACAGTTTTGCCGCAAGAAAATCCGGACCGTGGAAATCAGCAATTGGAGCTAATTCAACGATGTCAAATCCAACCACATTGCAATGTTTGACTACTTTTTTTAGTAAGTCGAGTGTTTCGTTCCATAAAAGACCGCCTGGTTCGGGGGTACCCGTTGATGGCATAATCGCTGGATCAAAAGCATCCAAATCAATGGTAATATAAACGTTGCGACCGAGTTGTTTGACCACGTTATCCTGCCAATCTTGCTCTGAACGAATGCGATAACTCGTAAACAATTTTTCTTTGTTCAAAAACGGAAGTTCCACGGTATCCATGCTGCGGATCCCCACTTGCACGAGATTTGTTTCTTTAGAAGCACGGTGTAGTGCACAGGCATGATTGCATTCAGAACCGTTATAACTCGGGCGTAAATCAGAATGTGCGTCAATTTGCAAAACTGACAAATCCGAATAGCGCTTACGAAAAGCCTGAATTGCACCGATGGAAACAGAGTGTTCTCCTCCCAACATAGTGACAAACTTTCCTTTATTCAAATAGTTCGTGATGGCTGCTTCAACCGCGTCACACATGGCTTCTGGCGATTGATCTTCGGTTACCGTAGGTGCAATATAAATTCCTTCTTTGTAGACCTCAGAATTCGTTTCAATATCGTAAAGTTCCATGTTTTCGGCTGCATCAAAGATCGCTTCTGGACCTTTATCTGCTCCTTTTCCGTAGGTACTCGTCCCATCATAAGGAACGGGAACCAAGACAATTTCCGCGGATTGTTCCTGCGCAAATTCTTCTGGAATTCCTGCAAAAGTTCTCATCTATATCCTAATAAATTAAGCATTTGTGCGCTTGCCTGCTCGTCGCTGTAAACCTCGTAGGTTTTTTCTCCTTGCTCATCTTCATTGATGATTACATGTTTCGGAGCTGGAATTAAGCAATGTTTGACTCCACCATAACCTGAGATCGATTCTTGATAAGCCCCACAATTGAAAAATCCAACGTGTAACGGTTTATCCGCACGAAATTCTGGTAGATAGATGGCATTGATATGCTGTTCTGAGTTGTAATAATCGTCGCTATCACACGTCAATCCTCCTAAAAACACGCGTTCGTACTTGTCTTCCCAACGATTGATTGGCAGCATGATGAAGCGTTTGTTGATCGCCCATGTATCCGGCAACGTTGTCATGAAAGACCCGTTGATCATGTTCCAACGTTCTTTGTCGTTTTGTTTCTTTTGGTGCAAAATGGTAAAAATGACCCCTCCAGCTTCCGAAACGGTAAAAGAACCAAATTCAGTAAACAAGTCTGGATGTCTGGCACCTTGGCTATCCGCTACAGCTTTGATTTGACTGACAATCTCATCGATCATGTACTCGTAATCGAATTCGAAGGCCAATGAATTTTTGACTGGAAATCCACCGCCAATATCGAGGTAAGAAATGTCCGCCCCTAACTTGATAAGATCCGTGTAAACATTCAAAAATTTACGTAGCTCATTCCAATAGTAGGCGTTATCGCGAATCCCAGTATTCACAAAAAAGTGCATCAGTGACAATCGAAATTTCGAATGCCCTTTGATTTTCCATTTGTAAAACGAAGGAATATCCTTGTATCCAATTCCCAACCTTGAGGTATAAAACTCAAACTTAGGATCCTCTTCCGAAGCGATACGAATTCCGATTTCCATGGGCGTATCGATCATTTTATCGAGGTATTCGAACTCCATAAAATTGTCGATAATCGGAATAACATTGGTAAATCCTTCGTCGAGCAATTCTTTGATTTTCTCAACGTAGCGTTCGGTTTTGAATCCGTTGCAAAGAATATAATTCTTAGGATCTAATTTCCCTTCACGAAACAATGACAGGATGATATCGATATCAAATGCCGACGACGTTTCGATGTGCGAACCGTGCGCCAAACATTCTTCAACGACAAATTTGAAATGGGAACTTTTGGTACAGTAACAATAATGGTACTTTCCCTCATAGTTCAGATTGGCGATGGTATTATTGAACCAGGAACGACATTTATCGATTTGATTTCCAATTTGCGGGACGTAGGTAAACCGAAGAGGCGTACCGAATTTCTCGATCAACTCCAACATATCGATTCCTCGAAAATGGAGTGTATTATTGGTTAATTGAAACTCTTCCTGAGGAAAGTCAAACGTTTGTTCGATCAGATCCTGATACTTATTCTTCATCGTCTAAGTCGTTATCGACATCATCTGATCCGCCGATTTCGTCGTTGTCATCATCGTCGTCGTCGTCATCATCGTCCGAGGCCATGCTCAATTTCGACGATTTAATCGTATCGACTGGGATTAAATAAACAGTTTCAGACGCTTCGTGTTCAAAGATGACACCATCTGCAATTTCTCCGTTAAAAGGAAAGCTTGCGCGTCCTAAATCACCGCTTTGGTAACTGTCGTAAATCACCTCTTGGAGGGATTCATCAAATTTCTGGAATGCTTTAATAACTCGTTTCATTGGCAGCTATTTTCACTGCAAATGTTTGGAATAATAGTGCAATAATCTTTCAATTATTCTAATTTAGTAAATTTTATTGTAAAAAAAGTATAATTCAGTTATTTTTACTCACAATGGATAAAATAGATAGAAAAATCCTTGAAATACTCCAAGAAGACTCCATGCGAACAGCAAAAGAATTGGCTGCGGAACTGTCCTTGACGACCACTCCCATTTACGAACGCATTAAAAAATTGGAGAAAGCGGGATTCATCAAACAATACGTCGCATTATTGGACGCCGATTTGTTGGGCGTAAATATTATTGTGTTTATGAACCTCACGATTAAAGACCATCAAAAGGAAAAACGGGAAACTTTTGTGAAGCATCTTGAATCGCTCCCTTCGGTCATTGAGTTCTATCACACATCTGGAAGTTTCGATTTCCTGGCAAAAGTGCGCTTCCCGAGCATCACGGAATATCGGAATTTCCTGGTCAACGAAGTTTCCGCAATTGATAATATTAGTGATATTGAGAGTCAAATTGTCCTGGAGGAAATCAAATATTCAACGAAGATTTTGATTTGATGCCTGAGAGCGAAATGATCTTTAAAGATCTAGATACCATCGTTCACTTATTGAACACAGGATTCAGCTACCGCCCTTGTTTCCATTTCAATTCAAGGCGTTTCTGACGCAAGCTGTACGCTTTCACATCGTTGTGCCCGTTCAATGCCACGGCAAGCGCCAATGCAATCGCCAGAAAAGGATAAAAATGTAGTTGCCCTTTCCAGAAATCCCCTAGAGCCGAAAGAATCATTAAAATCCCGCCAACCAAGGCTACTACGGATCCGAATAAACGTTTTTTTTTGCCTGATTGCATTTTCTCTAGTACCAACACTTCTTTGTCCCACTCATCCTCCATTTCAAGAAGGGTTTCTTCCAATCGTTCTTCTTTTATGCCGATTTCCAGCAGTTGCTGACGGTAAACTGTCTCGGAATACGTCCCTGATTTTCGGTCTTCAAAATAACGTTTTAAAAGTGTGACCATTTCTCCCATCGGCTTTTTAGCATACGTGTCTTGGAACGTATAATTATCTGTGATAAGCGTTGTCTTTTCGCTACTTGAAATTAAAAAACCAATCGAAAAAAAAGCTTTTATAGCGTGAAATAAAATCCGCCTACAACGAAAAAGCCCCCATCAGCAAAAGTGAAAGAGGCTTTAGTTTACAGCTTATGCATGTACCAATCTTACTTTTTTCGCAAGTCGAAATTGTGAACAAAGGTCATGTTTAGGGTATGATTTCTCTCAACATGAACGCCATCATTCTTCGGTAAAAATTGATTCATATATCCAACTTTCACGGTCATTGAAGGATTAAATTTCCATCCGAATCCTGCGAAAAACCAGTTTTGATCGAAGTACTTATTCTTGTCAAACAAATCAATAAAAACTTCATCGTTCAGACTAAAAAATAAGGTATTCGCTTCTAATCGTTTTCTATTGATCGGAACATCTACACCTATTCTATAGCGCAAGCGAAATGCCCAATCAAACCCATTAGGCTTCCCT
>JBNKGN010000288.1:0-4692 GCA_050289845.1 Crocinitomicaceae bacterium
CTGAAAAAGCAAAAATTGAGCTTTCGTCAACGACTTCTTCAGAAATCAACTTGCCATACATCATGCCAGTGAACGGTGTGCCGAAACACTTGGTTCGTACATTGCAACGCTCTAAATTCGAGCAATTGATTGCTTCTATCGTTGAACGTACCATCGCACCGTGTCGCTCTGCTTTGAAAAATGCAGGATTGTCGACAAGTGATATCGATGAAATTATCTTGGTAGGTGGTTCAACGCGAATCCCAGTGATTCAGGATGCAGTGAAAAACTTCTTCGGTAAAGAAGCTTCTAAAGGAGTGAATCCTGATGAGGTAGTTGCAATTGGTGCAGCAATTCAAGGAGGTGTTTTGACAGGTGAGGTGAAAGATGTACTTCTTTTGGATGTTATTCCATTGTCTTTGGGAATCGAAACAATGGGAGGTGTGTTCACGAAATTGATCGATGCGAATACAACCATTCCAACGAAGAAAAGCGAGGTGTTCTCGACAGCATCGGACAACCAACCTTCAGTAGACATTCACGTGTTGCAAGGAGAACGTTCAATGGCGACAGACAACAAAACATTGGGTCGTTTCCAATTGACGGATATTCCACCAGCACCAAGAGGGGTTCCTCAAGTAGAAGTAACTTTCGACATTGATGCGAACGGAATCATGAATATCTCAGCGAAAGACAAAGGAACAGGAAAAGAGCAATCAATCAAAATTGAAGCTTCTTCTGGATTGTCTGACGATGAAATCGCAAAAATGAAAGCGGAAGCAGAAGCTAATGCCGAAGCTGATAAGAAAAAGAAAGAAGAAGTAGAGTTAGTAAACAAAGCGGATTCTTTGATCTTCCAAACAGAGCGTCAATTGAAAGAGTATGGAGATAAAATTCCAGCGGACAAAAAAGCGCCTATCGAAGATGCATTGGCAGAATTGAAGAAAGAGTTTGAAGCGAAGAATATGGAAAACCTCGAGCCAGCAATGGAGAAGTTGAACCAGGTATTCTCAGCAGCATCTGAAGAAATGTACAAAGCAGCAAATGCTGATGGAGGTGCAGGAGCAGGAGCTGAAGGTTCAAGCGAAGGTGGAGCTGCCGAAGACGAAGTTACAGATGTAGATTTCGAAGAAGTAGAAGAGAAGTAATCCTTCCTATCAATACTAAATGAAGGGACGTTTCAATTGGAACGTCCCTTTTTTTATTCATGCAGCATCGGCTGTCTTGTAGATGGTTTCCAAATACGTTTTGATCAATTCGGCTTCTTCTTTGGTGCCAATGGCGAAATTGCGACCGCGTTTCACATAAATTAAAATGGCAGGCTGTTCGTTGGGTCGGTTTTGATTCAAACGTATTTCTTTGTATTTCTCACTTGTAAATGTATTGAAGTAAAATCCTCCTTTGCATTTCGAGGTACTGTCAGCGGCTTCGTTTGAATTCGTGCCATAAAGTCCCTGATGGACCTGAAATGTTACAGGCGCATCCAGTCCAGGAACGTTTACTTGCTTAAACTTCCAAATGTATCCTTTCTTTTTAGTTTTAGGGAATGCTGTAAACAGCGCGTCAATCATCGTGAAAGAAGCTTGCCCAACGATTTGGAAATCGCGCGATCCTCGTACAATCATTTGACTGATCTGCAAAGAATCTGAGGTGGTAGCAAACGAGGATAAATGGATCAGAAAGCTTAGTGGAATAAGTAGAGATTTCATAAATTGTTTTTCAAATTCAACGTTTCTCCCTGAAAACGTTACAATTTTTCGTGGCAATAAATTCGAGCGGGAATGATTTGTTGTTCCTTGAAGTCACGACTTTTTCTAAATAATACGCACGCAAAAAAAGGGACGCATTTGCATCCCTTTCCTCCATAAGTTGGTACTTCTTACTGTGAAGACATCAAATCAGCGTTTGACAATCTTGCACGAAGAAAGCTGTTGACCTTCTCGACCTAAGGCGTGAATGAAGTACATTCCCTTTGGAAGATCTTGCATTTCAATTGCGGTAACATCGGAGTGAACATTTTGTTGACGAACAACCGCTCCAGAAAGATTCAATAATGTTATCGAAGTGATGGAAGGATCAGTCGTTGCTACATTCACGAAATCGTTCGCTGGATTCGGATACGCGATCAATTCAAACAACAAAAGCTTGTTGAGACCTGTAACGCTGTCAGATGTAACTGTGTAACAGGTTGAATCGCATAGGTTTTGCAAACTGTCGTAGGTGGTAAGACAAACGGTATTGTACACATTTGGATTTCCTGTATTGTAAACCATTGGGTTGGAAGTCGTGTTATACACTTCGTTCATATTTCCGTCAAACACCGCCCAATAATAATTTGATGCACCGCTTGAAGTGGCTGTCGCTGTGATAACTCCATTGGCATTTACATCAAATACTGCACTTGCGTCGCATCCTGTTCCCCATGTACTGTCAGCCATTACGTACAGTGAATCACAATACGTATCCTGACAGTTGTTTAAACTGTCAAGGGAATAAATGGTCAAACAAACATTGTAAAGTCCTGTGCTTGGATACGTATACGAAGGATTCATTTGACTCGACGAGCTACCATCGCCAAAAGTCCAGTAATATCCAAGGTTGGTTCCTGCAGAGGTGTTCGTGAAGGAAACGACAGAACCGCTCGTTACGTACGTAAAATTGGCTTGACAAGCACCCGTCGAATCAGTGAGTATATAAATTGAGTCGCACGCAACATCCTGACAGAAATTAAGGCTATCGTTCGAATAAATGGTTAAGCACACGTTGTAAAGTCCCGTGGTACTGTAGGTATGACTCGGGTTTAATGCACTTGACGTTCCACCATCACCGAAATCCCAATAATAAGCAAGGTTCGACCCTACAGAGGTATTGGTGAATTGTGCTGTACTTCCGTTAGTAGAAGATGTAAAACTGGATTGGCATTGTCCAAAAGCGATTACGTTCAGGCTGATGGCTGTTAATAGGAGGAAGATTTTTTTCATAGCTTTCATATTAAAGTGTTTCTAAAAGGATAGAGACGTGATTGCGATAAAACGCTGCGTCGGTTTAAAAAAAATTAGAAACTTCGACGGAAACCAAGGCGAACACCACCTGAAGTAAAGCGCGTGTCGTAAGGTAGCCCAGCATTTGAACGATTGTTGAGTCCGAATCCAACCCACGGTTCAACGTAAACTTTGTTTTTCTCATCAAGAGCAAAAGTGTAGCGAAGAGATGTCTTGAAGGTGAGGATGCCGATCTTCTTATATGCGTCGTCCAATGCCAAGGAATTTCCGTTTTCGTCGGTTAGAACGGCTCCCTGAGATTTGGTTCTAATGCCAAGTACGGTACTTGCGCTTAGTCCAATTTCAGAACGAATCCCCAAAGGAAAAGAGAACATCACGCCCAATGGAATCGAAATGTAGGAAGCTTGGTTAAGTAATTGATGGTTCTGCGTCGTTGTGATGTTCAATTGGTTTGAATCCAAATAGTAAAGTTGTTGCTGTAGAACCGTGTCATAATACCAAACCGTGTCATAGACCATCTGAGAAGAAGTAGAGGAGGTGGTGTAGTTCCATTCCCCTTTTTCTTGTTGATAGTTAACACCCGTGTGGAAGGACAATGTATTATTTACGTGGTAATTAACGCGCGCAAATGCTTGCATGGATTGTTCACCGGATTGTGCGTCTTTCAGTGCCTGTTGCAATGCGGGAGAACCAGATGTCGGCGTATATCGATAACTGGAAAGTCCGATGCCAGCTTCAGCCGACCAACCGCCTTTTCTGAATTTCGATCGATTTTCTTTTACCGCAAGTATGCTGTTATTTGTCGTTGCGGCGAAAGGAAGTGGCAGCAATGTCCGTGGAAGGAGTGTTCCCAGGGCCAATTCAGCAGTTGGGTCTATGTTTTCTTCGTTTGCGAGATTCTCGTTTGCGCGTTCTTCAGAATTTGGATGAGTTACTCGTGTGTCACCACTTACCGCTATTGCTCCGCCGTTAATAGCAAAGCGCGTAATTTCATTATTTGTTGCGGTTTGATTTTCCGTTGTTTTGTTTTTAAGGGAGGATGTGCTGATCCCATCGTTCGTTTCGGGACTTTTGCGATTGGAATTGGTTTTATTGGTAATTGTTTGTGTCCCTTGTTGTTCAGAAATTGTTGTTTTTCCTGTTCTCTGCGCTTGTTTTGCATCCAATTGTACGGGAGCAGGAGAGGTGATACCACTTTGAGCGGTCTTTTCGTTTTCTGTTGAAGGTGAATTCGTTGCTTCAGATGGGGAGCTTACTGCACGTGAATCTTCCTTGGAAGGTGTGACAATCTCTGTTGTTTCGACATGATTTTCAGAGTGAAGATCGTGTTTCAAAGATCCGTCAGAAGCAAAATAAAGGTATGTGAAAGTAGCGCCGCCAACCACAACAAGGAAAAGTAGTGATGCGATAAAATAGAAGACGCTTCCACGTTTCGGTCTTACTGCTCCCAACTGTTGTTCGATGCCTGCCCATGCTTCGGTAGGTGGTGTCATCTCCAATCCTCCGATTTTATCCCGCATTTTGCGATCGCTTTGTGAGTAATCCTTTTTCATTATCCTTGCTTTATCGTTACTGGAACTCCTATCATTTCAACGAGTTGTTTTCTCGCTCTGGTGAGTTGAGATCGCGATGAACTTTCCGTGATCCCAAGTTGTTCTCCAATTTCTTTGTGACTGAATCCCTCCAATGCATACATGTTAAAAACGATGCG
>JBNKGN010000289.1:0-4675 GCA_050289845.1 Crocinitomicaceae bacterium
AACAACCGATGGTGGTGCCACCTGGTTTCCGACGGGATTGACGTATCAATTAACACAGCTAGACGGTTCTCTCATGCGGCGTGTTTATGTAGACCCTACAAATTCCGATCGTTTGGTCGCAGGTGGAATTGGTGGTATTTGGACGTCTATTGATGCAGGAGCCAACTGGGTACAAGCAAGTGACAGTATGATTCGTGATCTTAAAATGGATCCGAACAATCCAAACACATTGTACGCCGCAACCGCTTATTTGGGGAATTCTATGACGGGAAGTGCTGGGATAATGAAATCGACGGATTTTGGAGCGACATGGACACTTTTAAACACTGGAATCCCTCCCGTTGGAGCGATTGTGCGTTTGGAACTTGCGATTGCACCTACCAACTCCAATCACATATATGCTTTAGCGAGTGATGTGCAAGGCGGGTTTTATGGAATTTACACTTCTACAGATGCAGGACTCAACTGGAGTTATAGTGACGGTGGTGGTTTAAATATTCTTGAATGGGGAGACGGAACGAGTGCTGGGGGACAAGGACGCTACGATCTAACGATTATTGTTGATCCCGTTGATGAAAATACCATTTACACCGGAGGAATTAATTTATGGGCTTCGTCGAATGGCGGCGCGACATTTAACGGTGTTTCGCTGTGGTACGACGCTTTCGGACCTGGGATTCACGCGGATCAGCATCAATTAAAATACAACCCACTTGATGGTAAATTTTATTCTTGTAACGACGGTGGATTGATACGAACGGATAACATTGTGATTGGTTCTTGGTCTGATGCGTATACAATTCCTGGATACGAATGGCCTACAGTATGGGAATATAACAGTGATGGAATGCAAACGAGCTCGTTCTATCGCATTGGTTTGAGTGAAGGCAATTCAGGAAATTTCTCCGCTGGTGCACAAGACAATTCAACGTATTTCATCAATAATGGGAATTGGTCGAACCTTTTTGGAGGAGACGGGATGAACACAGTATTGCATCCATCGAATCCTGACATTATTTATGGTTCGAGTCAATACGGCCGTATTTTGTATTCAGATGATGGTGGTATGTCATCTTGGCAAATGGATGGTCCTTCAAGTGAAGATGGCGAATGGGTGACACCATTTATGCTAGAGCCAGGAAACCCAGATAAGGTCTATGGTGGATTTGGTAATCTTTATGAAACGACTCCCGGTAATAATTTCAACAATCAACTCTCGTTTTTCGCGGACATGCCAGGAGCTTCAGTACCCGCACCGATTTCTCATTTTAATGTTGCACAATCCAATACCAATTATTTATATGTCGCGAAACGAATTTACCATTCCTACGGTCAGTTGAGTGAGTTTTGGGTAAGCACAAATGGAGGAGGTACCTGGGAGAATCGTACGAATGGTTTGCCCGATGATATGTACTTTACCTATGTCGAAGTGGATGATAATGCCCCTCTTCACGCATGGGTCGTCGTTGCTGGTTTTGAAGTAGGAGAGCATGTTTATGAAACCTTGGATGCCGGAGCGAATTGGATGAATATTACGTATGATTTACCGAATTTACCCGTAAATTGTATTGTTCATGTGGACAACTCGTTGTATAATACGATCTACGTAGGAACAGATATTGGCGTATATTATCGATCTGATACGACCAATTCCTGGACGCCATACAACTTAAATTTACCCAACGTGATTATCGGAGAACTGGACATTCATTATGGCGATAAGGCACTGTATGCTGCAACCTTCGGACGTGGCGTTTGGAAAACCGAGTTGATCGCTGAAACAATTGATGATTCTGGGCTCGAAGATGTTTTAGGAGATGTCAGTATGACAGTCGTTCCGAACCCAAACAAAGGCGCTTTTGCGTTGTCGATTGAAGGGGCGAAAAGTGCAGATCTATTTATGGAGGTAATTGATATTATGGGAAAAACGGTACAATCTACCGAACTACAGCTGACCGATGGTACATTACAGCAATCGTTCGACTATAAATTGGCGAGTGGAATGTACTTCGTGAAGGTTTCCAAAGGAACGAACACACATACTTTACGATTTGTGGTAGAGTAGTGTAAAACACCCAACAAGTAAGAGTCCCAACTATATTATGTGTTGGGACTTTTTTTTTGATTATTTCTCTTTTGCCAATGCTTGCTTGAATGCTTTTGCATTAAACTCGTTGTCTCCTGTTCCGTCCGAGAAATACATGATGTTTCCGTTGTACAAGTAGCAAACGCCTGGCGTGTCTCTCGAATAATCGATGATTTTCCAAAACTCCAATACAGGAGCAATACGATACGAGTATTCCCGTCCAGCAATTTTAAAGAATTCGGGAATTTTCTCTGCTTCTTCGTCCATAAATACGATGTGAATCGGCGGCATTGTAGGGTCTGCGGCACGCATTTCGGTCAGTTGTTTGATCGTAGCCTGACAGTGCTCACAACCAGCCGCGAACATACAGAGTATCTTTTTCCCGTCATCAATTCGAATGTTTGAAGGAATATAAGCAGGGAAACCGCTGAACTTAGAAACAACATGTTTGGGTCCTTTGGGTTTAGGAGGTTCCACCACTTCTGGCGTGGTATTGTTTGTTGTCGTTCCTGCATTGGCAGTGTTCGTTGTATCCTTTACTTCGAGTGTATCAATGTCAGTAGTGTTATTAAAATCGGAATGCATTTCCATTTGAGAGCCTTCCACAACGGGTTGTTCTGGTGTGAATTGAATTGGAGCACCCGCATACATAAACATGGCCAATGTTGTAAAAATTAGCAAAGGATAAGCGAAGAAATTTCGTTCTTTATCGTCACCAGGTAAGAGTTTCCAGAGGTATACTAACATGCCCAATGCGATCACATTCTTCAAAATGGACTCCCAGGTGTTGAAAGGCATTAATGTACCAAAACAACCGCAATCGTCTTTAATGCCCACAGTTGCCCAGTCGTATGAGAGTTGCAAAGTGAAAAGTAACAGCATTAGGGAGGCAGCAGGTAGAACGAGTCGTTTTAGATAATGCGGTTGCAACAAGCCAATCCCAATGGAAAATTCTGCGGCGATAATAAAACGAGAGAAATAGGAAGCAAATCCTTCCGACATACCCATAGGGATCAATTGTTTCGCTTCGAAAGTTCCCAAAGCCAGATTGGCACTAGGATAAATTTTCGCAAATGCCGAAAACAAAAAGAAGAATGCGATTAGCCCGCGCAAAATCCAGGGTAAATATTTTTTTAGATCGTTCATAGCCTAATTTTGTATAAAAATACTATTTGAAGTTCGTTGTTCTGCAATTCTAACAGAAGTTTAACAAGGTAGTTATTTCTAGAAATCAAGGCAACGTATTCGCCAGATGACACATGTTTCTTTTTTGAAGTAGTGCGCGTTCTTGTCATTTCTGTATTTCCATTTGTGGAATTGGAGCGGTAATTGCATCTTTGAAATATGATGAGAATGTTGGCTTTTTTAATGGTTATTACCTGTGCATATAGCGCTCAGGCACAAGATTCCGTAGTTGTACATGTAACGGTATTGAGTAAAACCGAACAGGAAACGGTGCAAAATGTGCAGGCAACGATTACGATTGGAGGCACTTCGTTTTACAAGTCGACTAACATGCAAGGGCAGTTTTATTTCAAAGCTCTTAGAGGAAGCGGAATCGACTTCAAACTATCACATGTTCAATTTGCGAGCACAAATGCCTACAAACGACTTTCAAAAAATGCTGTAGATACAGTTGATTTTACGTTCGAAATGGAGTTTTTAAAAACGCGGGATTTGGATGAGATTGTCATTTCTGCTCCAGGGGTTGCCGTAAAAGTTTTTGAGTCCAAACGCTTACACGTAGCCGATTTTGAGATGCAAAACGATGGAAATATTCTCTTGTTAACTTATTCGAAACGATTAAAAAAAGGCAGTGAGTTGTTGGTTTACGACGGATCCAAAACCTTGGTCAATTTTCAGGTGCCCGATAACGCGCAGGAATTAATTCATGATTTTCGAGGAAATCCTCACGTTGTTTGTGAAAATACGGTTTACGGAATTGAATACGATGGAAACACCGTGGGCATTGCGCAACTTCCGAAAGACTATTACATGACATACATTGCACCCATCGTTGATACAAATACGACGAAAATGTACTTTTCCAACTTCAACCCCGATTACCCTGCGTTCGACTATTTCATGTTTGATCAATTGGATTCCACCTATAAAAAGATCATGGAAATTGAAGATGAATTGATGATGGAAATGTACCGCTCAGAATACAAATGGGTTGATGTTCGAACGAAACTTTGGGCAAAGAATCTGGAATTGCAAACGGGGGTTGACGCAGAAATATACGTGGGAGCCAATTATTTTACGCAATCCATTTATTATAAAGAAGTGTACGCTCCACTGTTTCATCGAAATGATAGCTTGTTTGTGTTCGATTATTACAAAGACAAATTGTATACGTACGATGTTACTGGGAATCCGTTGGACAGCGTTGAAATATACCATCATTACAATCCACGTTCTACAGGATGGGAAAAACACTTGATTCAAGACAAAACAACAGGACAAATTTATGCTGTATTCGAGCGTGCGGGCTATACCTATCTTGGACACATCGATACGAAAACAGGAGAGATTACGGAACAAGTAAAACTCAAACACCGCTACGTCGATAAAATTGCCGTTCAAAAC
>JBNKGN010000290.1:0-4666 GCA_050289845.1 Crocinitomicaceae bacterium
CGCGAAGTCAGGAAATCACTATGAAATCCGCGTTACCGACAACGGAATTGGAATAAAAAAAGAGCATCTGAACAAAATATTTGACAAACTGTATCGTATACCAACAGGCAACCTACATAATGTAAAAGGATTTGGTCTTGGTTTGAGCTACGTGAAAGCGATTTCAGAATTACACGGATGGAACGTGCGCGTGAAAAGCAAGTATGGTGCAGGATCAGAATTTACAATTGAAATTAAAGCATAGTTATGGAAAAAGGAACTTCAATTTTATTGGCAGAAGATGATATGAATCTTGGACATTTGTTACAGACATTTTTAAAGTCCAAAGGTTTTAATGTTTCCCTTGCTCAAAATGGTAAAATTGCCTTCGAAAAATTTAACAACGGCTCATTTCAATTTTGCATACTCGATGTAATGATGCCAGAAATGGACGGAATTACCCTCGCGAAAGAAATTCGGGAAATCGATAAAAAAGTGCCGATTCTTTTCCTTACGGCGAAGTCGATGAAAGAAGACAAACTCGAAGGATTTTCAGCAGGTGGAGACGATTACCTTACGAAACCATTTGCGATGGAAGAACTGCTTGCACGAATCAACGCGATTTTGCGCAGAGTAGAAGTTCCTGCTTCGGGAGATGAGGATATTTTTCACGTGGGCACTATCAAATACGAACCTGAAATTCGTTTGCTCCATTTGAAGGATGAAGTGAAGAAATTGACCACAAAAGAGAACCAATTGTTGCACCTTTTGGTGAAGAATCAAAACGAGATTCTCGACCGTCAAGCCACGTTGCGTGCGATCTGGGGTGACGACAATTATTTCAATGGTCGCAGCATGGATGTGTACATCGCAAAGCTCCGAAAGTTACTGAAAGAGGACGAAGCGATCGAAATTCTCAATGTTCACGGAAAGGGATTCAAGCTCGTAGTTAAATAACGACCAACTTTTTCTATTTTTGCGCCGTTTAAGAGTGGGGCGAGTGCTACTACTCTTTCCAAGGACTAAGCCCTTAGCGGATGCAAAAAAAATTCATTTCGAACCTTGCTTTAATGGTGCTCTTGAACCTTTTGGTCAAGCCCATGGCAATTTTTGGAATCGATGCGGCCGTTCAAAACAGCGTTCCTGGAGAAGACTACGGAATTTACTTTTCGCTTTTGAATTTTTCCTTCCTGTTTAATATTCTGCTCGATCTTGGCATCAATAATTTCACCACGAAAAATGTAGCGCAATACCCCGCCATGGCCTCGAAATATTTGGGCAAGGTGTTGAGTTTTCGCATAGTTCTATTCGTTTTATATGCCGTTGTTTCCTTCACCGTAGCCATTGTTTTGCAATGGGACAGCTACGAATTGTACCTTCTGAGTTTTCTTGTTTTCAATCAATTCATCATCACCTTAATTGCCTACTCGAGGAGTTATTTCGGCGGATTACTTCTTTTCAAAACAGATGCGATTATAAGCGTACTTGACCGTTTTCTACTCATCATTTTTTGTGGTATCCTCCTATACCTTCCTGTTACAGATACGCCTTTCAAAATTGAATGGTTTATTTGGATTCAAACGGGATGCTACTTAATCACTCTCCTTGTTGCCATCATTCTTATCCTCGTGCAATTCGGTGTACCGAAACTCAAATACCACCCTGTATTTTCGTACAGTATCATCCGTCAAAGTTTCCCGTACGCCCTACTGATCTTTTTGATGATTATCTACACACGAATCGACTCCGTAATGGTTGAGCGCATGCACTGGAACGGAAAAGCAGAATCGGGCTATTACGCTAAAGGATTCCGATTATTGAACGCATTTTTTATGTTCGCAATGATCTTTTCCAACCTGTTATTTCCAATTTTCTCTAAAATGTTCAAGCACAAACAAGATGTAAAACCGCTCTTAACAACGTCTGCAAAATTGCTAATCGGCGGCGCCATATTACTGAGTATCGTGAGTTATTTTAACAGTGAATACATCTTAGGACTGATCTACAACGACGACATTCAAGAAAGTAATATTCCGTTTCAATTGTTGATGTTCAGTTTTATTGGCATGTGCTCTACTATTCTATACGGAACCTTACTAACGGCACGTGGAAACATGCGCTTTTTGAACACGGTTTCTGTAGTTGGGATCGTGGTTAACGTGGTGATCAACTCTTTCCTAATTCCTAAATACGGAGCCACCGGAGCTGCAGTAGCAACGGTAATTACGCAATCTCTTATCTCTGCCATTCAGTTTGTCTACAGCATTCGTATTTTGAAAATGCCATTTCGTGTGCTCGACACAACACTATTCGTTGCTTACGTTTTAGCGCTTGTAGGGATTGGTTATTATTTCCGTGCGGAAAATGCACTCACCTTTGTCGGATTGTTGGGAGCGACCTTAACTGCGATGTTTGTTTTCCGAATTATTGACTTGAAAAACCTTAAACGCATCTTCAAACAAGACATTTAAGATTTCACTTCGAACCAGAAGCTACCTCCGTGGTGCTCAACTCCTTTAAGATTTTCGTGGTTCCAGATCGGATCGAGGATCGTCTTCAATTCGGCATCTTCGCTTACAAAGTAATTAGGAAGAATTGGAGCATATTTTTCAGGATTTGCCAACAAGAACGCTGCAAGAACATATTGTTCTGAGTACGCTCTATCGCACATAAATTGCGGATAATCGTAGGGAATGTAGATATCGTGAACATGAACAATCACCCCCTTTTTCAAGCGTGGTAACAACTCAAGGAAACACACAGTCACATCGGAATTCGGTAAACATCGATGGCTATTGTCAATGAACAAAATATCGCCTGCTTCCAGGTTATAGATATCCGAATAATCCGTCAAATTTTCAATTGGTTGGCGCACTACTTTGTTGGCCAAAGCGTCTATTTGTGCACGTGGGTAGGGGTCGATCGAAGTAATAGACGTCTGTAATTTCCCATCCTCAATTGCTTTTCGAACCACTTTTGTGGAATTACCAGAACCGATTTCCACGTAATTTTTAGGGTTCAGTGTTCGAAGCAAACCATAAATGGCCACGATATCCAAACCGGGTAAAAAATCATTGTTCCATGCAGGTTGGCTGGCATCCGCTTCTTGATCCAATTTATTGATTTCCTGAAACACTTCCTGAAACGCCAAAAAAGACGTCAAATGCGATCGATACGTGTCGCGATGTGCATTCACAATCTTCAACAATTCTGGGTGTGCATCTCCAGCGCCGTGACCGAAACGCGGTTTGAAATCGACTTTATAATCGAGAAATACTGTCTGAAATTTGGAAGAAAGAAACCTGTAAACCGACTTGACCATGGAGCTAATTTGAAGGGCAAAATTAGTGAATTTGACGAGAAGTGAAAACGGATGTGCTGTACCATGGAAGAAAATTGCAATTCGAGCGCTTCAAACGCCATTTTGAATAAGAAGAAACATCTGGTTTGGGAGCGAAAAAAAAATAATCCATTGCCCCAATAATAAAATTGAAAAAACGCGGTTAATGAAGTCGGTTAGAAACCGTAAATTCGCGCTACTAAAAAACAAACATGAAAACTACTCCGATGGACGAATTGGAAAAGGAACGTCAAAATTTGTTGGTGTTTATCTGGAAAAAGCGAAAAGTGATCCTTCTGGGTACGGGAATTGCGTGCCTGGCTTCGATTGGAATTTCCTTATTGTTGACACCTCAATACAGAGCAACTGCCATTGTTTTCCCTGCGGCTACCAGTACGGTATCCTTCTCGGAACAGCGAAACGCAAAAGCGTCTTCCATGGATTTTGGAGAAGAAGAACAAGCAGAGCAATTGGTGCAAATTCTTGCGTCATCGCGTATTCGGAATCGTATTGTTGAAGAGTTCGACTTGATGAATCATTACAACATCGATTCTACGGACGCTAACAAACAATACAAGCTCGGGAAAGCATACGACGATCATATTCAGTACACACGAACACGCTACGGTTCGATTCAAATCGACGTTTGGGACAAAGATCCTAAGAAAGCGGCAGTGATGGCGAATAAAATTGTCGACCTCATTGACACCGTTAAAAACGATATGGTTCGAGAGCGTACTATTCCAGCCTTTGAAATCAATCAACGAAAAAAGAATCAACTCGAAGCAGAAAAAAAGACGCTTCAGGCACGACTTGACAGCCTTTCCGCAATTGGGGTTGTTCCTATTGAGAGTAGAGCCAACTTATTCCAGGCATACAACGAATCGAAAAATGCGGAAGACCGTGCGTTTTACAAGGAAAAAATCGAGATCAATCTGACATACGGAGCGACCTACGATGGACTTCAAACACAGCGCGACGAACGGATTATCAAACTAACAAAATTCGAAGACTCTTACGAACAATCTGAATCGGATGCACACACCAATTTTACGCACAAGTTCGTTGTAGAGCCTGCCGTAGTTGCGGATAAAAAAGACAAACCAAAACGGATGATCATTGTCTTATTGGCAACAATCGGAGCATTTGTCTTTATGATTTTCGCCTTGTTAATTCGTGATCGCATTCAAGAATTGAGAAAAATCGCCTAGTGCCAATTATTCGCGAGCATAAATGGATTTTGGCCTTCGGGCTCCTGTTCGCAGCGCTTGCGTGTTATTTGATCTGGACAGACCTATCGTATTTAGCGTTAGCACCAGTCGGGTTAGTCGCAATGTATTTTGCCAT
>JBNKGN010000291.1:0-4637 GCA_050289845.1 Crocinitomicaceae bacterium
GATTCAAAGAAAGTCCTGCCTGCATATAATTGGAGCGAAAACCTTCCCAACCAAGGACTACCCCGACATATTTGGGAACCATCCATACGTGTGGCCACTTGTACTCTATCGGTTTTTGAATTGCAGGATTTCTTGAAAATTGAGGCACATACTTTGAGTGATCCACCTCTTGGGCTCCAGCTGAAAAAAACAATAGGTGCGTAAAAAATACCGCTATGATGTTTCGCATGCCTGAAAATACAAATTATTTCAAACGTTTGCGATAACAATCAAACACCGATGGATTAACGAACAATTTTGCCTTTTCGCTTTTGTCAGGTTTTCTTTCGACGAAATCTTGTGTTGCGATCCATTCATACCCTAATCGGCGGTACCATTGATCCAAAATTCGCTTAAAGGGAAGCTCTTGATCTTTCAAGCGTAGTACTTCAATCTCCATCGATGTCGCTCCCCTTGCAATGGCTCTTGCCTCAGCCGCTGCGATTAACTGACGTCCGATTCCTTCCCCTTTATTGGCAATATCCACCGAAAGCAAACCAAAAGAAAAAGTATCCTCATTTAGCGCATAAACACTTACACTTCCGACCCACTCTGTTCCCTTTTGCGCGGCAATCAAGTTTCCATTTGCAACTAGCGCTTCAAATTCATCGCGCGACATTCGCGCATAATTGGGCCCCCAAATCTCTTCTTCTGTTCGAGCATACGCCGCAATCATAATCGAGTATAAGCGCTGCGTAACTTGCGACGTAGCGCAATCCTTCGTATACGGTAGAATTTTCACTTCCTTCATTGTGGACATATCTCGAATAAAAAAGAATGCGAGCACAAGATATTAAAATCGTGAAATTGTTGCTTAGGGAATCGGTGAATATGCACCATCAAAATAGTGCGTATACTATTATCCAAACGACACTGTTGCCATGAACGAAAAAAAGATCGCGAGAAGTATGTTCATTGAGTAGCTTTTGTAGGCAAGCGAACATTCCTCCATTAAGATAGGAGAATGCGTCTAATATTCGTAAATCAACTCGCCCAACAAATCTGGAGTAAAGTGTGCGTTTGCAACGTTGTGAATTTCTTCGGCTGTGATGCTGTCAATTTGATCGTAGATTTCTCGAACAGAATCTACTTTTCCATGGATCATGACATTTTTCGCTAGATTGAACATCAATTCGAGATTGCTATCAAGTGATAGCGCAATGTGTCCTTTCAGCTGTTCTTTCGCGTTGGCCATTTCTACTTCTGAGAGTCCACGGTCACAGATGATTGCCAATTCCTTATAAATTAATTCAAGTGCGCGCTTCAAATATTTCTTGTCCGTCCCCATGTAAATGCTCCACAATCCCGTGTCCGCATAGGACGAGAACCCTGCTTCGATATTGTACGCATAACCGTACTGCTCGCGAATCAACAACGTCAAGCGGGAATTTAATGCGGGACCACCCAAAACATTGGTCAACAAGGTCATCGATCGGCGATAATCGTCATTGTAAGAAGGTGCAATTCCTCCAATGACCGTATGTGTTTGGAAATTCGACTTTTTCTCTCTCAAACGAAAAGCTTCGAAAGGTGGAATGGCAGCATCATTTCTCAAAACAGCGCCAGCTTTGACGGTACCAAAATCTATTTCCAATTGCGCCACCACCGTTTCAAACGGAATATCTCCGACGAAAGAAAGCACCATGTTCGATGCAACAAATTGGCGTTCAAGATATGCCGAAAGATGTTCTCGGGAAAAACCACTCACCGTTTCCTTGGTTCCCAACGTATTGTATCCAAGAGAATGACCTTTAAAAACCAACGCTTCGAAATCGTCAAAAATACGTTCGGACGGTGCATCCATGTAGGAGATAATTTCATCGAGCACAACATCTCGCTCTTTCACAATTTCTTCCTCAGGAAAGGATGCGTTTTGCGTGATATCTCCTAAAAGCTCAGAAGCAATTTCAAAGTGAATTTTACGGAATGATGTGTGAATACAAATTTCCTCTTTATTGGTATAAGCATTCAATTCTCCTCCAACCGAATCGAGATCCGTAAAAATATCAAAGGCTTTTCTTTTCTGTGTCCCTTTGAAAATACAGTGTTCTAAAAAATGTGCCAAGCCCTCTTCTTCGGGGCGTTCGAATCTTGATCCCCCGTGTATCATGACACCTAAATGTGCTACAAAAGCTTTGCGTTCCAAATAGACCAATCGGATTCCATTGGAAAGGGTGTGCAACACCGGGGTGATTTCGTACATGCTCATGGATTCAAGCGTTGCAATAACCATTGGTCTTCCGAACGCTCAAAAATAATCCGATCGTGCAAACGCGAAGGTCTTCCTTGCCAAAACTCGAAGTGTGTTGGTTCGATCCAATAGCCCCCCCAATGTGGTGGTCGCGGCACAACTTCATGAAACTTCAGTTCCAAGGCCTTAAAACGGTCTTCAAGCACTTCACGATTGGTCAGTACATCACTTTGATCGGATGCCCACGCACCAATTTGACTTCCACGCGGACGTGAATTGAAATAGGCATCACTAATTTCAGCTGGCACCTTCGTACAAACTCCTAGAACGCGCACCTGCCGCGAACCTTTGCTCCAAAAGAAGAGCATGGAAACTTTGGGGTTGTGTGCGATCGCTTTTCCTTTGGCGCTATTGTAATTGGTATAAAACACCAGTTTCCCGTCGATAATATCTTTTAGGTAAACAATTCTCGCATCGGGTTGCCCGCTTTCGTCCACAGTTGTGATCGCAAACGCATTGGCTTCGTCTTCTTCCTGAGCAACTGCCTCTTTCGTCCAAGACTCGAACAGTTCATAAGGATTGGCTCCGTTGAAAGAATGCAAATGTCCGTTCTCAAACTCGTGGTGTCCTGCTCGAAAACCACTTAAAATATCTTCTATATTACTCAATTCTCGTCTTCTTCTGAATCTTCGAAATCGTCTTCCACTTCGCTCATTTCTTCCTCTTCGTCCTCATCATCCTCGTCCGATCCTGACGCAGAGAAAACGGCTCCTCCATTCGGTGGGAAGTTATCTTCCTCCTCTATTGGTCGACGGCTAATTTCTTTGTCGAGGTTCTCGGTATAAGGGAATATTTCTACGATGGGAGAAACAACAATTGATGGAATTTGGAAATCGACCATTAGTGTGGATAAACTTTCCTTGATTCTATCGTATGCTTCTTTTACAGATCCCGCTGAAACCAGGAAATTTTGCGTTACTTTTTTCGCTTTTTCGGAATCGGCATCGGCTGCTTCATAAACGACTTTGCATTTGTACCAAACATCTGCATCATCGTACGCAAAAATGTCATGAATTTCTGTACGCGTAATTCCAACTACGTTAAATTCCCCGCGAATAATCGCGCCAAGTTCTTCATAAATTCGTGCTTCTGCATCCGTAAAGGTCATTGCAGCTAACAAATAAGGTTCTGAAACGCGTTTTAGCGCTCCATTGTCCATTTGTTTCGTGTATTTTACTTTTACTGTAAACCAGTTGTTCATGTTCTTGATTTTAAAGAACAAAAATAGTCAGACTTCCGCTTAGCGCATGAGAAAAACGGGAAAAGTTATCTACAATTTCAAAGGAAGAGTGGGATAGAAACCGCACAAACTCTTCAAAAAGTGGGGCAATTTTCAACCTTTCGTTCCTATTGCTCGTTTTGAGGAAACGCAAGTAAAGAAAACCATCAAGAAGATGAATTAAATAAAACAAACAACATGAAAACAATTCAATTTTTAAGCATTATGATGGCTATCGGGTTTCTCTTCGCTTCCTGTGGAAAAAATTACGATTACGAAAAAGTCATTGTAAACAATTCAAGAGAAACCGTTCAAGTGCAATTATTGTACGATCACGACAACAGTATTTATACCATAGCACCGGGAGAGCGAAAAGTGGTTTTCGAATGTATCTACCAAAGTTATCGCAAACCAAAAAAGGATGATGTCAGCAATAAATTCACGGTATTGAATGCCACACCGGAGGCAGAAGCGCACATTAAAAATTCAGACAATTGGTCGATGACGGAAAACGGAAAACAATTCCAAACAATTTACGTCTTTGAAGAACAATAACTATATACTCTATGAAAACGAGAAAAGTGCTTTCTATCGGAAGCGCTTTTTTTTATGTTCGGAATTTACGCCCCGCCTGGAGTACGATGTAGGACTTGTTGAACAATTCTACTAAAACAGAATTGCCGTGCAGAGAATAAACAGCATCCATTTGATTGGTAATTTCAACAATCTTTCCGTCCTGTACAGCGCTGACACCTTCCATCAAGTTTCGAAATGCGATCACACTGTTTTTGATCGCATAATCTTCAGGGATGAACTTCGCAATTTCTATTTTCTTGCCATCAACGTACGCATAAGTGAATCCATTTTCTCCCCAAATCACCACATTATCTTTGACCTCCCAAAAGGATGCGGTAAAATTGGACAAATTGGTAATTTCTCCCTTTTTGTACATTTTCAAGTCACCATTTAAATTTTCGTAGACAACAAATCCGTTCCCTGCTTTATAAGAGTTCATTCGGAAATTTTCGACGTCGTAGAATTGTCCATTTTCAAAAATGGCAAAGGTTCCGTTGATCGGATCGTTAAAGGCGAGGATATCGGTTCCAGCGGAAAATACATAGGGATTAT
>JBNKGN010000292.1:0-4621 GCA_050289845.1 Crocinitomicaceae bacterium
ACAGCAACGTTGACGAATGCGGCAGGATGTGATTCAACTGTAACCTTGAACTTGACAATCACGACTTTCGCAACAGGAACAGATGTGATCGCTGCATGTGATTCGTATACTTGGATCGATGGAACTACCTACACGTCATCAAACAATACGGCGACTTATACGTATGTCGGTGGTTCGGTGAATGGCTGTGATTCGATTGTGACTTTGAATCTGACAATCAACAATTCAACGACTGGTTCTGAAACAGCATCTGCATGTGGAAGTTATACATGGGCTGCGAATAGTACAACATACAATGCGACAGGAATGTACACGGCGGTTTTAGTGAATGCCGCTGGATGTGATTCTACCGTGACGTTAGATTTGACGATTTATCAGAACCCGACAGTTACCTTGGATTCTATCGGGACTTTCTGTGACGATGCTTCTGACTTTACGTTGTCAGGAGGATTGCCAGCAGGGGGGAGCTACATCGGAACTGGTGTTACTGGAGCTATTTTCTCACCAGGAACGGCAGGAGTAGGGGTACATTCAATAACGTATTCTTACACAAACAGCGATGGATGTACAGGGACAGCCACAATGGATGTTGTTGTTGAAGATTGTTCTTCTTTAGATGAATTGTCAGATTTGGAAGTCCAAGTTTATCCAAACCCTGTATTTGATGTCTTGCATGTAGTATCAAATGACAAGTTAATTCAAGAAGTTTCCATTTATGATGGGGCAGGGCGCTTAATTGAGACGTTTGTTTTAAATACCAATACGACTATTCTGGATATGTCTTCGTATGCGATTGGGGTCTACAATCTCCAGATTCAAGTTGAAAATCAGATTCAATGGAATAGAGTCATTAAGAAATAAGTGCTAAAAAATAGTGTAATTGGGGAGTATCGAAAGGTGCTCCCCTTTTTTTGTTTTCGTGTCAATATGTTAGTGAAAACTGGCGGTTAAAATTCAGTATGAATGTTTTAAAATTAACACATCTGAATTTTTACGTGAATTGTTCAAATCTTTTAGCGTTCCAATATTAGGCTAAAAAAAGAAAATTTAATATATTTAGCTCGCTAAACTATTGAACTATGAAAACTGCACTATCTGCATTCAAGCCCAAAGGGCTCCTACTAGCATTTTCTCTTTTCTTTGTATCATTGGCTTTTGGACAGGTTCCAGGGGTAGAAAGATGTGCAACTGTTGAGATGGATTCGATTCGACATAAGTTGAATCCAAATTTGCAATCGAATCAAGAATTTGAAGAATGGCTTCAAAAATTGATCCATGAAAAGGAAGAAAAAGCCAAATCTCAATTAATTATTGGAGGGGCGTATCAAATCCCTGTAGTCGTTCACGTTGTTCACAACGGAGAAGCTGTGGGTACTGGAACAAATATCTCCGATGCCGCAATTCAATCTCAAATTGATGTGTTGAACGAAGATTTTAGAAAATTGCTGGGAACCGCTGGATACAATACGCATCCAGACGGGGCAGATACGCAAATTGAGTTCTGTCTTGCGAGAAGACGTCCAGACGGGACAGGTTTTTCTGGAGCAGATGGAATTAATCGCATCAACCGAAGTTCTGTAGGTTGGTCCGCGCCTCCATATACAACCGCTTATATTGATGGAACCATTAAGCCTTATTGTACAGGAACACAGTTCGGTGGATGGGATGCTGCTGATTATATGAATTTCTGGGTGTGTGATATCTCAGGAGGAATTTTGGGATACGCACAATTTCCAACAACAGTACAAAGTGGAATGGGTTGTGCAGCACAAAGTGTAAATACAGACGGTGTGGTGATGCTGTATTCTTCGATTGGTAAGAGCGCCGTAACTGGATATCCAGGTCCGTACAATGAAGGTCGTACTGCGACACATGAAATTGGTCACTGGTTAGGATTGCGTCACATTTGGGGTGATGGTGGTTGTGGTGTAGATGATTTCTGTAACGATACACCGCTTTCAGATGCCGCGAACTTCGGTTGTCCAACAACCAATAGTTGTGCCGATCCAGCGCCAGATCCGAACGATATGGTGGAGAATTATATGGACTACACCGATGATGGTTGTATGAATATTTTTACCTACGATCAAAAAATGCGGATGCGAACCGTTCTTGAAAATAGTCCGATTCGTGCTTCTTTAATTACTTCCGACGCATGTATTCCTCCTGCGGTGAGTGACGCCTCTATTATTAATGTATTAGATCCGATTGGAGACAATTGTCCAGGCTCAATTACACCTTCCGTGGTATTGAGAAACCGTGGGTCTTCCAATTTGACTTCTGCCACAATCTCTTATACTATTGACGGAGGGACAGCAACGACCTTCGCATGGACGGGAAATATTGCACCTGCTTCTCAAGCTACGGTAGCTTTGCCTGCTTTCTCTTCAACATTGGGAATCCACGAATTTGCAGCGTACTCAACATTGCCTAACGGTGTCACAGATCCTGATCCGTCTTACGATACGTCGTCTATTATGTTTGCCGTGTCAAATGGATACCAACCGAATTATTTACAAGATTTTGAATCCGGAACTTTTCCGCCAGATTTGCGCTGGACTGTTGTTAACCCAAATAGTGATTGTTACGAATGGGTAGGGCAAGCGTGTGTCTCTAGTGCTGGTAACTCGGATAATGTGGCCGCTTTGATGACCAACTATCAAAATGCTTCGAATCAAGATGAGTATTTGTATACACCAATTTTCATTCTTCCTTGTAATGCATCTGCTGCGAATTTAACCTTCGATAAAGCGTATAAAAGAAGAACCAATACTTCACAAGATCGCCTAAGAGTTCAAATTTCGGAAGATTGTGGTGCAACATGGACAACGGTTTTATACGATCAAGCAGGGGCTGGATTGGTTTCTTCTGCAGGTAATTTAAATGGTTATTGGATTCCTGGTGCCGCTGGTGATTGGGATACACATGTCTTAGATTTGATGCCTTTCGTTACGGGAACTTCGAAAAACGTTCAGTTCCGATTCAGAGCAACGAACGCTGGTAACGGTGGTAACTTGTATGTAGATAATGTTCAATTTAATGCAGTGACTCCAGGCGAAATCGAAGTTGATGTTGCTGGTGTGGATGTATTGGATGAAGGTTACTACGATTACGGTACCGTTGGTGTTGGTGCAACAGTTACTGCAACATTCACGATCAGCAATCCAGGTACTTCGAATTTAGTTCTTACAGGACCAATCGTCGTGACAGGAGGTCCTGAGTTTGCACTGAACAGTACATTTGGAACGACTACCGTACCTGCTGGGGGAACAACAACTTTCAGTATTGATTTTAATCCAACGTCTTCTGGAGTGTATTCAGGTTCGGTTTCTTTCGGGACTAATGACTGTGACGAAGGCACGTATAATTTCGTTTTGAATGGTTCTACGAATGTAAGTCCACCAACAGCATCATTTACAGCGACACCGACCACTATTTGTCAAGGTAGCACTGTGACGTATACAGACGCATCATCAAATGCAACCGGTTGGACTTGGTCATTCCCGAATGGTACACCGAATTCAGCTACTGGTGCGGGACCTCACGTAATTACGTACAATACACCAGGAGGACCGTACGATGCGCAATTGGATGTTACCAACGCTTTCGGATCCGATACGGATCTTCAAGCTGGTTTGATCACAGTGATAGCTGGTACAGGAAACCCATTACCAATAACGGAAGGGTTTGTGGGAGCTACGTTCCCGCCAGTGAACTGGTCAATTAATAATGGAGGTTTAGGAGTTACATGGGATAGAGATGCAGCGAATGGTAACGCACCTACAGCGGGGAACTCTACTTTTATTGATAACTTCAATTCGAATACTTCTGGAAATGTAGATGATCTTGTGATGCCAGCAGCGGACTTTACAGGTTACGTTTCTGCTCAATTACAATTTGATGTAGCTTACGCAAGATACAGCGCGACATACGCCGATCAGTTGCAAGTTGTGGTTTCCAATGATTGCGGTCAAACGTGGGTGGTCGAATACGACAAAGCTGGGGCAACACTGGCAACAGATGCAGATCAAACAACTGCGTATACGCCTAATACGTGGAGAACAGAAACAATTGATCTTTCTCCTTATGTAGGAAACGGAAAAGTGGATATTGCTTTCAGAAGTATTTCTGGATGGGGACAATTGATGTACTTAGACAATATTAATATCACGGCAGTACTTTCAGCTTGTACGGATCCTGATGTTCCTACATTGACAGCAACGCCTACCTCAGTTTGTGACGGTTCGACAGCAACGTTGACCATCGGAGGAAATCTCAATGATGCAACATCTTGGGAAGTGTATACAGGGTCTTGTGGAGGAACGAATGTTGGTTCAACAACAGGAGGATCAATTGTAGTGACACCAACAGCTCCAAACACAACGTATTTCGTGCGTGGTGAGGGAGGATGTGTTATTCCAGGATCATGTGCAAATGTTACTGTGAATGTAAACCTTCCTACTGCTGGTTCAGAAAGCGTAACAGCATGTGATAGCTACACCTGGTCTGCAAACGGAACGACGTACACGACAGGTGGAGCGTACACAGCAACGTTGACGAATGCGGCAGGATGTGATTCAACTGTAACCTTGAACTTGACAATCACGACTTTCGCAACAGG
>JBNKGN010000293.1:0-4573 GCA_050289845.1 Crocinitomicaceae bacterium
AAGCACAAGAACTACATCGATGCGCCACACCAGAGGCCATTCATTATCAAGAAACGTTGACACCAGGCTATGCGCATTCTGTGGTTCAGACCTTCAACGAAGCAAAAGCGCTCAACGCAAAATCAACCAGCCTCTATACGATTCCTGTTGTCGTTCACGTGGTACACAACACGTCTGCTCAAAACATTCCTGACTCCGTAATTTTCGATCAAATCCGGGTATTAAATGAAGATTACAACCGTTTGAACGCTGATACAGTGAACATGCGCTCCGATTTTGATATTGTTAAAGGAAGTCCAAAAATCCAATTTGTTTTGGCGCAAATTGACGAATTCGGAAATCCAACTACGGGAATTACGCGTACGCAAACATCTACTTATTCTTTTGGCTCGTTAGCACTCCTCGGAGGTGACTTCACTGATTTGGAAAAAGTAAAGAGTACAGCTGATGGCGGACAAGATCCGTGGGACCAGAATCATTATTTGAATATTTGGGTTTGCAACATGTCCATTGATTTCTTCGGACAAGAAGTGACAGCGCTTTTAGGATATGCCACACCTCCAAACAACCTTCCTAATTGGCCTCCTGGATCCTCTAATGGACTTAGTGATGGTGTTGTAATTCAATACCAAGCTTTTGGAAGCAATAATCCAAATCCACTCGACCCAGGTTCAGGCCCCATTCCTGTCTTGGGACGCACGCCTTCCCACGAAGTAGGGCATTATTTAGGATTGCGTCATATCTGGGGAGATGGCGATTGCACTGCTGAAGATGGTATCGACGACACACCAAATGCGGATGCTGAATCACAACAAGACTGCGATCCATCGAAAAATACGTGTACGGATAATATCCAGGGAATTGATTTGCCGGATATGATTGAAAATTACATGGACTATTCGGCAGAAGGCTGTCAAAACACCTTCACTCAAGGGCAAGTTTCGTTGATGCACGGTGTACTTGAGGGACCACGATTCGATCTCGTTCATGGAAATCCAGCTGGAATTAACGAAAACACCTCAATCACCTGGTCGATTGCTCCGAATCCGAGCGCAGGTATTTTCACCGTGTCGAGTGATGGGGTCATTTCAGAAATTCAAGTGTATTCAATCGAAGGAACAATGCTTCTTACAAAAAGCGCTCAAAGTGAAAAAACAACATTGGATTTGACCGAATATGCCGCTGGGGTATATGTTATCGCTATTCGTTCGGAAGGCACCACTTCTAACAAACGCGTAATCGTTCAATAAACAACCGATCGCAATAAGATTAAAACGGTATCAGCAATGGTATCGTTTTTTTTGTGGTACTAATTATGTAAAACACCTTCACCCTTCCACACGAAAGATTCCGTTAAAATTCTCGGACTTTAAAGAACGCCGGGACGCGAAAGCATTCGTGTGAATTTCGTATTTTTAATCACAGAATAAACAACCATGAAAATCATTGTCCTTCTACTTGCACTCATTGCTATCCCTCATTATAACGCTCTTTATGCCCAAACGCTAAGTAAAAAGCCGACAATTCACTATTATGAGAACGGAAAGAAGCAAAGTGAGGGAAAAATGCTGGGCAATCAAAAAGTTGGTGTTTGGACATTCTACTACGAAACGGGGGAAATAAAAACGATGGGAGCTTATAAAAATGATCAGAAAGAAGGCGAATGGATCACCTATTCGAAAGAGGGAACTGTAAAGGAGAAAGGATCGTACGAGAAGGGAAAGAAAATTGGAACCTGGTATGAATACAATCAACTTGGAATTGAAGTAAGTAAAAAAACATACTAATCCCCCTTATTTACAGCACAAAAGCGCGTTTAATATATGATCACATTATTTCTTTTCCTTGTATTTCTCGGAGGGCTTACGTTTCAACATTGGATGCGTCCACAATTGAAAGGCACCAGTACTCTACGTCAATTTCGGGTACCAATCATCGTGACCGCTTTACTATTTGTACCAATCGTACTTTTCAACACGTCTCCGAGTGATGGGCAAAAAATGTCGCGAGAAGAGCACATTGCTTTTCTGGAAAAATACGGAGGAGAGAATGAAGTAATCGAAGCCTACGAGCGGTTCATGAAATCGAATGAGCGGGACTTGGAATTGCGCTTTCGGTTTGTGAAGCATGTTTCAACTACTGTTTTTTTCGACAAGGAAAGTTTGCGTAATTACACCTTCTCTACCAACAAATTTGTACAACAACAAAGTATCGCTTACGCCGAAGCCTATTTATTTCCGTATGACAGTATTGCCGCCAAGCCAATAAAGGGAGCTCCGTACAGCAATTTCATTCTCGCGGTAGAACAAACACGCAAAGGAAATCCGTTGCTCGCAAAACTCTATTATTATCAGGAATTGGATGTGCAACCTCAAAATAAAACGGTATTGCACGCACTTTTAGAGTTAAGTCGTCGCTATTTCCCTGAAGACTACACCAAATTCTTAACGCAAAAGCGATTCATTCAAACGCTTTCGCTTCCTGAGCAACGCTATATTCACTTTCAACGCGGTGCATGGTGGTCTTATTTCAAGGTCATCAATGAAATGACTTTCGGTGATATTCAATTGCTCGCTTTTGTTGCCGCTCTGGCGATTGCCATTATGTGGATGCTTTTTCTTCGCAGCCTCGACGTATTTAACAAAGAAAAATGGCGGGATATTCTCATCGTATTCATTTTGGGAGCACTTTATACGCACTTGTGTTTAATTGGCTACGACTTTGCTCATTACTCGCTCAATTTCACGATTAACGGAACTGCGCTTAACGACTTTTTCTATTGCAGTTTCGTGATTGGACTCAGCGAAGAATTGGTCAAACTACTTCCGTGGTTCCTATTTCTATGGTTGTCAAAAAAAGCCAAAGAACCCTACGATTACTTGTTATATGCTTCGGTGGCAGCGCTCGGCTTTGCTTTCGTCGAAAACTTCTCGTACTTAGAAAATCCTGGAAATATCACCACACGGTCGATCATGAGTACCGTAGCCCACATGTTCTTCAGTTCCATAGTCGCTTATGGGGTAATCCTGGGTCGATACAAAGCAAAAACAACGTATTTAAAAATTGGATTCCCAATTGCTGGTTTTTTACTCGCCTGCCTTGCTCATGGTTTTTACGACTTTTGGTTAATCAGTCCCGCTGTAGAAGCGTTTTCTACCTTTACAATTGTGTTTTTCGTGCTTTCTGTTCACGTATGGTTTCTCTTTCTCAACAATGCGATCAACAACTCTCCGTTTTACGTGGCTCGCGCCTTTAATCCTACGATTCAACTGGATATGTTAGCCATCGGAATTGTCTCGATTTTAGCCCTTGAATACGTGATCATGAATGAAGTCTATGGGACGGAACATGCGAACAATGCAATGCGGTATCGCGGATGGATGGTTCCTGTATTTCTTTCATACGTAATTGTGTTGTTTTCCGAATTTAAAGTCGTGAAAGGTAAATGGAAACGTTTCCGAATCAATATCCCAAGAGCATTTCAGTTTTTTGCCAATCGCGGAAAATTTTCAGAAGAACAAACAATCTCCTCCGAAAATTACGATGGCTTGGAATTGCGATTGTTCGTTCAAAAATCGAATCGATACGTTGCTGATAAATTTCCTGTGAGTGGCGTTTGCTCGGGAAATATCACGGTATCAGGAGCGGACAATTGGGTATTATTTCGCGTAACGACGGAATTCAGTTATGCAGGGTTTAAAAGTGATTACATGATCCTTCGACCAAAGGAATCCGGGGCTTCATTGACGACCGACAAAGTAGAAATTCTGTTGCTTTTCGTTCCCGTTGGAACTCCCTTAGATGGACAACATTTGGAGACCACGCAATTACGATTTACAGGTAGAGCATTCGCAAGAACCGTTTAAAACACCTGAAGTTTTCCCGAAATATTGGGTAGTTCTCCGCGCTTTGAGATTGAAAATAAATAGTACCCTGGTTGAAAATTCTCACCATTGACAATAAACAATTCCCCAGAGGTATCTTCGCTGTGCAGGACAACGCCATCTCCTCTATAAATTTTCAGTTCATAAGTCGCATTTGTGGGATTATCGAAAAGTAATTCCGAAGTATGGATCACAGGATTTGGACGTAAAATGTAATTGGTTTCGGCGAGATCAAGTACTTCGGCATTTACGATCCACGAATAACCAACGCCCCCCAAGTGAATCCGATAATAATTGACCGCGTTCTTCTCTGGCGAAAGGTGCGTGAATTCATAACTAATCGTCTCCGCTGTACTTCCACAAATTCCCTCAATACTTCCGACTTGTGTGAAATTAGTAGAATCGAGGGAGTGCAAAATCTTAATTCCCAAGCACGTATTCCCTTGCGTAACGGACCACGTAACCAAGACCTTTCCATTAAATTCGGTCGCTGTCAATCCATCAATCACATCTTCGTTTTGCCCGAAGGAGACAATTGGCAGACTTAAAATCAACAATACGAATAGCATTCTCATAAGCAATTAGACGAAAGAGATTCGAATACCTTAACGCTTTATCGTTGAGAAAATTGTTCAGAAATTGAACGCATAAAAAAACCGCTACATCCGCAGCGGTTTTTATGATTCTAT
>JBNKGN010000294.1:0-4529 GCA_050289845.1 Crocinitomicaceae bacterium
GGCAATTGAACTGGCTTCGTATACGGTCGACAAATTTGTTGATCGTGGTTGGTTTGATATCATTCAATCGGCAGATGAAAAATTTTTCGCGGTGGTTTGGGAAATTCCTGGTAAGAAGGACGATCGTGATCGTTATGGATTTAAAATTTTCAACACGGAGCGGGAAGTCGTTAATGAAGGGGAGTATCGATTGCCCTATGATTCCGATTTGTCCACCATTCAAAACCATCACATCTCCAATCACGGTGAGTATTTTTTGTCTGTAACCGAATACCAGCGAAGTTCCAAACAAGGATTGTTTCGAAATAATTTGGAGTTTAAAGCAGTACACATTTTGCATATTGCGGATGATGGATTGCAAGATTTTACCTTAGATTTCGATGGACAGCGTATCGAGGCAATGGCGGTTTCGACAGCGGTCGATGGCTTTTTTACGGTCACGGGACTTTATGGTCCGAACGATGTGCCAGGCGTTAAAGGTGTTTTCTATCAAAGGGTGAATTTGAAAACCCGTGAAGTCCTCTCAGAAGGCTTTAAAGAATTTGACAAGGACTTTATCACAGAAGATTGGAGCGATCGCCAGTTGGATCGTGCAGAACGTCGTGAGCGTCGCGGGAAAGGAGAACCGCAATTGTATAATTACATTATGCGAGAAGCCCAAATTCTGGAGGATGGTAGCATTATGGGGACGATGGAACAATATTACGTTCAGGTAAGTACCGTTTCAAGTGGTCAGACGGGACAGGTCAACAATATCTATCATTATTATTACAACGACATTATTGCCTACAAAATCAATCCATCAGGTGCGTTCGAATGGGTGACGAAGATCAATAAATTTCAGGTTTCCACGAATGATGGAGGTCCCTACAGCAGTTATGAGAGTTTTTTAGACGACGGGAAATTGTACTTTATTTTCAACGATAATGCAGCGAATTATTATCAGGACGGCAGTTTTGCGAATCACGACCAAATTTACGCGGCAACCTACAGTAGGAAAAAGAATGTGGTAGCACTTGCGAGCATAGACATTGCTACCGGTGAGCAGGAGCGAAAATCCTTTTTCGAGCGATCAGAAATTGATGCATTGGTCGTTCCTAAATTGTTTGACGTCAATTACAATACGGGAGAAATGCTCATATACGCGATTTGGGGCCGTAAAGAAAAATTCGGACTACTGAAGTTTAAGAATTAGCACCTAATTTTTTCTTGATTTTTTCTTTCTCTTCCTGAGTGAAAGAGTATTCGCTCAAGTGACGGTAGCGTTTTCCTAGCATCTGATCCATTAAGTCACTGTCGGCAAAATAATGACGGCAATTTTTGCAAATAGCACCGTGAAAACGAATGGAAAGTCGTTGTCCCAACGTTATCCGTTCTATTTTTGATCGTTCAATCAATTCAGAAATATCCTGACAGTCTTTCATCGGTTGCCCTTTTTTGTGAGACAATCCCGCAACAATAACTTTGAGCGGTGAATGATTACCCAAAGATTAGATGGTGTGATTTCCATTTCCTTACAAATGTCTTCACTTTGTTTTTCTTCTAGGTATTTGGATGCAATGACACCTCTCCATTTCTCGGGAAGCTTCTCAATGCAATTGTGCAATTCAAGCGCCGTTTCTTCCATCGTGATTTGATCTACGATAGAAGCAACTGTCTGATCCTTGCCTTTATCGAGAATCCAATGTCTTGGACCACCATCCTGACGAAAAAAACTAGAAACTGGATCGGTATATCGCGTTTCTGCTTTGCGCCAATGATCAATTATTTTTCGATTTAAAATACTCGTCAACCATGTGCGAATGTTGCTTCGTTTTTCAAACGTGTCAAGTTTTGTAATCGCGGAAACGAAGGTGTCTTGAACCAAATCTTTTGCCAATTCAAGGTCTTGAAGTTTAGACATCGCGAAGGAGAGCAAGTAATCACTGTGCTCTTCAACCAATACGCCTGCATCTATACGTTCGTCACTCATTTTGAAAATAGTGTCTTGAATCGTTTAACAAAGGTGAAAAGTACTAGAAATATGGAGACAAAGCCAAAACTTCGTCCAAGAACATCACCATATTTTGCGTAGACGGTTGTATTGCTATTGAGATTTACCGTTGCCCGGATGACATCTTTCGTATTCCATTGCGTCGCTTTTACGATGTCTCCGCGCTGATTTACCACACAACTGGTTCCCGTGTTTGCGGACCGAAGTACCGATCGACGGTTTTCAATTGCCCGAAGACTTGCGAAGCTTGCGTGCTGTTTGTAGCCAGGTGTGTCGCGCCACCATCCATCGTTTGTAATGATACATATTACTTGGGCACCTTGATTGCATTGCTCTGCGACGAAGCCACCAAAAATCGATTCGTAGCAAATGACAGGAGCTAATTTGAATTTTTTCGTTGCAAAAACCTTCGGACGATCTTCAATCCCATATCCTACTTGGGTGCCGTCCATTGCAATTGCCCAGTCCGCCATGAATGGAAAGGTCGATGCGAAAGGTACTTTTTCTACTCCAGGTACCAATTTGGATTTTCGAATGAAAGATGCCGAACCAACAGGGTCAATGAACAAGGACGCATTGTAACTTTCGATAAAGCGACCGTCTCCCACTTCTTTACAGGTGACCGCTTTTTTTGAGTCAAAATATCGGGTGCTTGCGACACCCCAGAGTAATGAAAAATGCGAATCGTTAGCCTGCAAACCACGTAGCAATCGGTACAAGGTAGATCGATGAACCGATTCCTCTGCAATATACTGCCAGTAGGCGGTTTCTGGTGCAAGAACCAAATCTGTTTTTGTCGTGATGGCTGCTTTTGCTTGTTCCACCATCTCGGCATTTTGTTCTAACGTCGAGTAAGCGAATTTATCGATGTAAGGGTCTAAATTGGGTTGAAGGATGACCGCTTCAATAGGATCTACCTTTTCTTCATAGCTAAAATAGGAGTACAACGAAATACTTAATGGTAAAATCAGTGCGATTCCTGCAAGATAGAACAACGGTGTTTGAATGCGCCAGGTTTCTTTTTTGAATACGACGTTATCGATAGTACGGAAAAGGAGTAAATTGATCACAAGTACCCATAGCGATCCTCCCAAAGCACCTGAAACGGAATACCATTGAATCCAACTTGGGCGAATACTGAAAACGTTGCCAAAAGTCAACCAGGGCCACGAACTTTCCCAGTCGTAGTGAAAATATTCGAAAGCGATCCAATATAGTACGAGTGCGCTATATCCTTCTTTTTTACCAACATACTTTTTAGTGAGATGAAACCCGTAAAACACAATTGCCATCAGCAATGTATTTGCAAGAAAGGCCAAAATAGCACCTTCTTGACTTGCATTCCAAACCCACCAGGTGGTGCCGATATTGTAAATGAAAAAAGTAAGATAAGCGTGAATGAAAACTTTTCCTGACTTGTAATTTTGTCTCGAAATATTGGATTCAACGAGCAATAAAGGAATCCATGCAACGAAAACAAGCGGCGTCAAACTTCCCGTAAAAGGAAAACATAGAACCATCAACAGTCCCGAAAGAATGCTCAATAAATAGCGCTGCGATTTTGAAAAAGTCATCGCCGTAAATTTAAGGGAAAAAAAGGTAGTACCGCAGGAACTTGTGTTCGATTTTTGTAGCGAAGATTACTGCTTCTTGCAGTGAATTAATAGACGTCGGCTTCTGTTTCGTCTTGCTCGAGAAGAATCCGTAAATTTTTTAAGCCTTGTTCAAAGTCCTTACCGACTTCCTTGTCCATATCAGTAAACAAGAGTGAAAGATTCCATGGGTACGGCACTTCGCCAGTCATGCCCCAAATGATTTTTGTACTGTTAGGACTTACCGCTGTTGTTGTAATGTACAAATCGCTTTCCATCTTTTCTGGTGCAAAAAAGCGCAATTTAAAATCGATGCGTTTGCCTTCCTGAATGGCAACAATTTCCTGTTCGCCGCGTCCTACCTCTTTATTTTTACTGCTCCAACAAATTTTGGAACCTATCTCGCCTGGTGTTCCTTCATACCAAATAGTAATGTCGGGATCGATTTGAAACCAAATACCATAGGATTCCTGATTCTCGAGATGTCTGATAAATGTGAAGGAAGTATGAACATCTACCGAGGCTTTTGTTTCCCGTTCTACCTTAAAATCACTGTCAACGAAAAGTGCGACCACGAGTACCAATACGACAAGCGAAACAATGAAAACGAACAGTTTGAGCAGGAATTTCATAGCGTAGTTTTCATTAAGATAAGAAATATCTTCGAATATAACGAAGATCGGCTCCCCTGAAACAGAGGAGCCGATCAATTAATTAACGAAAGACTTTTAATTAGTTGAAGATGATCGTCATCTCAACACGTCTGTTTTTCTGTCTTCCTTCCGGAGTTGAGTTATCAGCGATTGGTTGTGTCTCACCGAAGTAAAGAACGCTTAGGCGATCACCTGAGATGCCTTTCGACATCATGAATTTCTTCACGGCCTCTGCACGTTTCTTAGAAAGTACAAGGTTCGCCTGATCGTTACCTACGTTATCTGTGTGAC
>JBNKGN010000295.1:0-4529 GCA_050289845.1 Crocinitomicaceae bacterium
ACTTGATCCGACTTTTTCAAATTGGTTTTCTTCTAGAACTCGTAGTAATTTTCCTTGCTGTGAATAGGGTGTATTAGCGATTTCATCCAGAAATAAGGTTCCTCCATGTGCTTCTTCAAATTTTCCTTTTCGTCGCGAAATAGCCCCCGTAAAAGCACCTTTTTCGTAGCCAAACAATTCGCTTTCTATGAGTTCTGAAGGAATCGCAGCAACATTGACCGCAATAAACGGCTTGTCTTTGCGGGAGGAGTTAAAATGAATCGCTTTGGCCACCATTTCTTTTCCCGTGCCAGTTTCTCCCGAAATAGAAACGGTTATGTTCGTCGTTAAGGCTTTGTTCATCATGTCATACACTTTCCGCATTCCTGAACTCGTACCGATCATGGTTTTTTCAAAAGAGTATTTTTTCTGAACTTCCTTTTTTAATGTCGCAATTTCCTTCTTAAGATCGTAGTTTTTACAAATATGATTGACCGTGTTTAATACAAGTTCTTTGATGTCCTTGGATTTTACAAGGTAGTCATACGCACCAGCCTTCAGCAAAGAAACGGCGGTTTCAATTTTTTCCTGTTCTGAAATGATAATCACCTCGATGGATGGATCGATCTCTTTGATCTGTTGCAATAACGTCGCACCGTCGATGTCTGGCAATCCATAATCGAGACTAATAACTGCAGGTCCTTTGTCTAATTCACGCAGAACGTCCTTGCCAGAATGAAATCCAACGACAGTATAGTCTGGATTTAAAGAGAGACTGTGAACCAACAGACGGTTGTACCATTCGTTGTCTTCAACAACATAAATTAAAAATTGGGATTCCATATTACAATGCTTTGAATTGCGTTATTTCTTGTTTTACTTGTTCAATTACTCGGATACCTTCTGTCGTTACTCTTTGTGTGAGCACCGTTAATTCAGGCGCTGTTACTTCTCCATCATATGTTTCGATGGCTTTTAATAAGTCGTAAAGTTGCGTAGCTTCTAAATGTTTGCAGGGAGCGCTGATTTTGTGAGCTATTTCTTGCATGGTTTTTAAATCGGATACTTTGAAGGCCGTATTTATCGTTTCCATTCCCTCCTCGGTTCCGGAAATAAAGGTTTCGAGCATTTCTGAATAGAATTGGGTATCTCCGTTACTTAGTGATTTCAGGGCTTCAAAATCCAGGGATTCATGTGCTGCCTCGGAGGTTATTTCGGAAGGTTCTTCCAGTGATTCAGTGATTTCCTTTTGTTGCAACAGTTCGTGCATTTTTTTGATCAATGTTCTTTCTTTGAATGGTTTTGGTACAAACGCGGTCATTCCAGCGTCCATGTACTCCTTGATATCTTCTTCGGTGACCGCAGCCGACAATGCAATAATCGGAGTGTGCGCGTTTTTAGCTGTTCTTCGCACCTCTTTCGAAGCGCTGAGTCCATCTATTTCGGGCATTCTGGCATCCATTAAAATCAAATCGAAATGTTCTCTTTCTGCCGCAGCTATGGCTTCGCGTCCATTCGTTACTTCCGTATATGTGGCGTTGTATTTGTTCAAGATTGTGACCAATAATTTGCGATTGAAGGGTTCGTCATCCGCTACCAGTATAGTGTACGGTTCAAAGTCAATCGATTCTAGAGGCGTTGCATTTTCATCTTCTAATGTTGCTTTAGTTCCCAGAGGAAAGGATAATTGTACAATAATTTCAGTACCGACCCCTTCCGAACTGTGAACAGATACTTCGCCTTCGTGTAATTCGATTAATTTTTTCGTAATTGAAAGTCCCAATCCAGTTCCACCGTAGGTTCTTGTTGTGCTTACTTCTGCCTGTTCAAAAGCTTCGAAAACGCGACTGATTTTGTCCGAAGACATCCCGATTCCTGTGTCTGTAACCGAGAATTCAATCACAGCGTGCGTTGCAGTTACGTCAATTGAGTTTACGGACACCGAAACCATTCCCTCGTGAGTAAATTTGATAGCATTACTCGTTATGTTGATTAATATTTGAGACAAACGAATCGGATCTCCTACAATCACTTCAGGAACTTTAGGGGAGGTATACAGTTCAAATTCAATTCCCTTGGCATCGGCGAGTGGTGTCATTAAATCTTGTACTTCCTGGAGAACACTTCGAAGCTCGAAAGGTATGGCTTCCAACTTCAATTTGTAATTCTGTAATTTGGTAAAATCCAATACTTCGTTGATCAACTTTAATAAATGCGAGGAAGCCTTGATTAATGTTTGCAATTGATCGCGCTGCTGTTGATTGAGCTCGGAATTCGATAATTGATCGGCGAATCCAGAAATAATATTCATCGGTGTTCGAATTTCATGACTCACGGTTGCTACAAAATGCTCTTTTGCCTGAGCAAGTGATTCCGCTTCATTTTTGGCACGTTTCAACACTTTTCGATAGCGGTTACTGCGCGTGATGTAACGAATAATGATATATGAAGTGACAATTAATAAGATGGAAATTAGTACGCAGAACAGAATGATTTGAATGTTTGCACTTCGGACGATACTTTCGGTTTCCTGGGCACGTTGCGCATCTCGTTTTTGCCCTTCACTCTCCACTTTTGAGATAATCCGTTGGATTTTATCGCTGAGGGATTTGTCCTTTTGGAGGAGCGCAAATTCTTTTCGCAATTGTTGTTCTTCGCGGGACGTTTCTGAGGATTGAATTTGTTTCAGATTGGATTTTACCTTATTGTAGTCAACTATGGTTTCCGTGATAATTTTCTGATCTTTTTTCCGTTTGAATAAATGCCATTTTTCGTCTTGCTCTACAGGAACTTCTTCGGCAACATTTTCGATGCTTTGCGTAACTTTTTGCAGCGCCTGATGCACCCGATATTCATTTTGGAGTACCAGAAGACTGTCGTAAATGGTCAGTTTTTCGTGTACCATTGCGCTCAGAGTATCGAAAGGGACAGCATTCACGCTGGTTTTGTTTACCTCTAGATCCAGTTTCTGGAGATTCACCCGAATTTTTTTTGTCGCGGCCTCGTATTTCTGTACAAAGATCGAATCTTGGGTCAACGTGAAGGTTTTGACATTGTTTTCCGCTTGTGTTAAGGAAAAAATCAAGTTCTTCGCTGTGATCATCACTGGGTCGGGTTTACCTGATTCTTCTGCGTTGTCAAGAACTTTTGCCAATTGACGATATGTTATCAAGCCAACAGCACTGACAAGCACGAGAATTAAGAGCATAATTCCCAGAAAACGAAAAGTAATGGAGAACTTTAATTTCATGGATGTGTCCGAAAAGTTTTAAGGTACGAATTTTCAAATTGAAAATTGTAGTATGGAAGGGTTGATTTATTTTTTTGATGCATTGTCACATTCCTAATAGCAATTCGGATACCATTTTCTAAGCGATTTTGTGAATCCGTTCATCGAGAACGATTTAGCAATTGGTGACGCAGTAATTTCGATTTGAAATTATAGTGATTTTGACAATAAGGTTTTCAAAATGAAAATAAAAAGGGAGATACACGGGAGTTTTGCTTACCCTTGTCGCTTCTTCCCGCGGTCCAATCCGAAAGTAAAGGTGCTTCCAACGCCTACGGTGCTTCGAACGCTAATTGTTTGCCCATGCGCTTCGATGAAGTGTTTGGCAATGGCAAGCCCAAGTCCCGAACCGCCTTCGTTTCGATTTCGACTTTTTTCCACGCGGTAAAAGCGTTCAAACAATCTTGGTAAGTCGTCTTCACGAATTCCAGGTCCATTGTCGGAAACTTCAATGGTCACAATATTGTCCATGATGTAAAAACGGATCTTCGTGGTTCCATTGTCTTTTCCATAGGCGATTGAGTTACCAATCAAATTGGTGAGTACCTGGGCAATTTTACTTCTGTCGGCATAGACATAGATGGGGTCGAACTCCTTAGCAAACGTCAGTTTTATGTGACGTTTTTTTGCCTTCATTTCCAATTCGTCGTATATATCCTCAATCAACTCTACAATGTCGAAGTGCATATATTTCAATTCGATTTTACCGACTTCCATTTTGGTTAATTTGTCCAAATCTTCCAATATAGCCGTCATTCGATCCGTTGCCTTCGATGCGCGTTCGAGAAAGGGGCGATTCACGGTTTCGTCTTCAAGACCACCTTCAAGCAGTGTTAAAATATACCCTTGAATGGAGAATACTGGGGTTTTTAATTCATGAGCGAGGTTGCCCAGGAATTCACGTCGAAAATGTTCTTGCTCCTTCAGTTTGTTGATTTCTCGGATTCGCTCCTCGTTCCATTTTTTTGTTTCAACCTCCGCGCGTTCAATAGCATTGTCAAGGATATGATACGATTCGTTTTTTTCGCTACTCAATTTCCCTTTACGGATCGAACGATAAAGAATTTGTAATTTTTGTGTGATGAACCGACGAATTAACCCATAGAATACAAAGAAGGCCGTCACTGCCGCAATAAATGGAATCAAAAGAATCCAAAGGAAATCGAAATCGATCGATTGGCGAAGTAGGAGCATGCAGAGAAGTGTGACGACAAAAACGATCACACTACCGACCAAGAGAATTTGAATGGGTTTTAAGTTT
>JBNKGN010000296.1:0-4519 GCA_050289845.1 Crocinitomicaceae bacterium
GGCGTGATTGCCTGACGTTCGCCCATCGCTTTCCAGTCGCGTTCCTCGAAAATAGACTTTACGTAGGCGGGAAAGTCAGCCAAATCATCACTGTACGCACTGATTTTCGTTTCTACGCCTAATTTATGGAAGAAATTTTCCGTTACTTCAATGGCTTTTCTAGCGATTTCTTCGTCGGTTCCCGCCAAATTCCAAACGCGCTTGCCGTATTGCGCCAATTTTGCCTTTTTGTTTTCAAATTGATGTTCAAACAGTCGCGGTCCAATAATAGCAAGTGTTCTCGCATGATCAATGCCGTATTTCGCCGTCAATTCATGTCCAATCATATGTGTCGTCCAATCCGTAATGACACCGCAACGCAAATTCCCGTTTAAGGCGTGTGACGCACAGAGCATAAAGTTTGCGGCCAATTTATAATCGTCGGGGTGATTTACGACGTCTTGAATCTCAATCAACGTGGATAAGATCGCTTCGGCCTCACGTTCTTGCAACAAATTGTCGCTTGGATAAGTTAAATATTGCTCCAACACGTGCATAAACGCGTCGATAATTCCGTTGGCAATTTGTTTCTTCGGAAGTGTCGCCACAACCGTCGGATCGCAAAAGGAAAACTTCGGAAAGAAGAGGGGACCACCCATTGTACGTTTCGCACCAATTTCCTTGCGACTAATTACAGCTCCTGAATTTACCTCAGATCCGGTAGCAGGAATGGTGAGCACGGTACCAAAAGGAATGGCTGTATCAAAAACACAATCGGCTTTTCTTTCAAGAACATCCCAAGGTTCACCTTGATAACCAATCGCACCGCTTATGAACTTAACGCCGTCAATCACAGACCCGCCTCCCAAAGCAATAATGAAATCTACGGATTCTTTTCGCGCCAAATGTACGGCATCCATCAAAACGGCATAATCGGGATTTGCCTCAATACCACCAAACTCAACGATCTTGAAATCATCTTTGATTTGATTGTAAATGGTATCATACAATCCAATACGCTTCACAGACCCGCCACCGTACGCAATCATAACGGTTGAAGCCTTTTCAGCTTTCAATAATTCTGGCAAACGACTCCATTGATCTTTGCCAAATACTACGCGAACGGGGTTGATAATCTCAAAATTTTCCATGGAGTAAAGTTACGGAAAACGTTACATTTGGGCATGAAGATTTCGGTAATAATTAGATGCATTGGAGTCGTTTCTCTATTCCTAACGATGAGTTCTTGCGGAAATGATTCGCATACAGATCAAAGCACAGAGATGAAACTGGAAAAGAAGGTGTCAAAATCAGACACTCTGGATCGTGATACTGTTTGGCAAACACCTGTTTCGCCCAATTACCAGGAAAAAATAAATACCGTATTGGACACCAACTGGACGATTGACGGAGAATTGTACCAATTTCAATTTTACACGCAATATCTGGATGCACCATACACCTACGTTGATTTCGTTGAAAAGAAAGGCACGATTGAAGCAACAAAATACATTGGAAAAAACCGTTCGTATCAATTTACACTACGAAACTCGGGTAATGCAGTAATCGCGCGCTCAAGAATAACCAAAGAGGATGTAGATGATTTTTGCGATGGATTGTTTTTGGCGATGGGTGGTGGTTATAGTTGGCATTTTGACGGATATAACGAAGCGTTCGAATCCTTTGTTTTTACCGTAAATAATATCAATTGCGACAGCGACTTTGGACAGCAAATTTTGGTTTTCATTGGGAAGGATATGAAAATAAAGCATGCCATCGTTAATTGTGGACTAGGTGGAGGAGAATGTGATTGTGACCTTGAGCCTTCACACGACCAACGAACATATTCGCTGTGCACGCGCATTCAGAAATCGAATGGAAGCTTTGTAGAACTTCAATCAGAGGAAGAAAACGTAGCGGGAAGTTTTCAATTGAACAACGAATATTCACTAGTGATATACACGTATCAAGGGAAACCACCCTATAAAAACGCAAAAATTATTCACCGTAGTGGGTCGCGCGTAAAATCGTTTGATTTTCAAGGGATAGCTGGTGAAATGGGGTATGCTATTCCTCATTTTATTATAGAGGATCAAAACGCTTTCTGCTTAGTGGACGAAGAACGCAACCTATTGATTCGGATTCCACTTGACAACCCCACAGATCTTACAGAAACTTCTCTTGATGATCTTCCAGTTGCAGAACCACACATGGTCGATTCTTCTCCAATTACGATGGTCTATGGTGTCACGGAAATATTTCAATTCATTAATGATCACATGGATTTGTATCGCGTGAAGTGACGCGTAGTTGAATCAAAATGTTAAATCCACATTGAAAAGGGCTTCTCGAATTCGCAAGCGTTCCGTTTCGCTTATTGGATTCCCTTCCAGATTAAGTGATTTTAGCTGTTTGAATGCATTTAAATCGTTTGGAAGTCGTGTAATTTGATTGTGAGAAAGGTCCAAATGTTCCAATTGCTGTAAGGGGATTTTTTCTGGAAATGATGTTAGCCGATTGTGGGCCGCATTCAGGACGATCAACTTACGGTTCCGCGCTAGTGAGGGCAATTCAGAGAGTTGATTGTTACTCACATTTAATCGCTCTAAGACCCGAGCATCGAATTTCTCCAAAACCGTCAATTGGTTGTTTGAAACATCGACATCTTTCAGGAAATCCAATTCATAAAGTCCGTCAGGAAGTTGTTGGAGTTGATTATTGTTCAGAAAAAGATACTCCAAAAATCCCAATTGGTTTATTCTCTCAGGAATGAATGTGATTGCATTATTACTCGCTTGTAGAACGCTTAATTTTCGCAATAACAGCAACTCATCGGGTAGGGAAGTGAGTTGATTGTTGCTCACATTCAGCGATTGCATATTGGTCATTTTGAACACATATTCAGGGAGCTCTGTCAGTTCTTCCCTCGAAGCGTTCAATATACGTACGCTCTTTTTGTGGAAACGCCCAGATTTTAGTGAGTATCGACGTCCTTCCGCTTTACTGAATACAGCATCAAAACATTGAGGAGAGGACAATTCCAATCGGTCATCATCATACGATCGTATGGCACCATTCTCATCAAAATTCGCGTTGATTTGCTCGATATCTTCTTCGATGGTGTAAATGCCCCCACCTGTGATCGATGCGAGATAAACGAAATCGGGATTGACACCTTCTTCGGGTTTATAACCACAAAGAACCACACGAACGGGGCGATGAATTAAATGCGCCAGTTCTATGTCTCGCACGCAGGCACCATTGTCTGCAATAAGGATGATTTCGGCATTTTCGTTCTTCTCAATGGCTTTTAAAATGGCTTCAATATCGTTTTCAGGGCCGTCGCCACCACCACCTTTTCGCATGACTTCAGAAAAAAGTTCGATCAACGCATCGGCATTATTCGCTTTTTCAGTGTAAATCCCACCAGTACGACCGATTGCTTTCTTCTCGGTGGTTTTATTGTCGCCATCGTTGAATAAGGTTATTGTGCTAATTCCCGATGAATCCAAATGCATCAAATGCCAAAGTAATACTTGAGACCCATAACCGTACATACTTCCAGTCCAGTCATTTATCACAATCTTGTCGGTCCATTCTGGATGACGATCAAACACTTTGTTCACGACAGGATCTACTTTTGGAAATTGCTGCATAAAACTTTCAACCGCATACATATACTTCATGCGTACAATGGGATTTTGCAGTGATGCGTCGGCTGGAGTTGTTTGCTTCTGATCTCTGAAATAATCGTACAGCAATTGTTCGCGTTCGAAAGCGGTCATGGAAGCTGCTTGCTCTTTAATACTGTCAGGTGTTTCGGGATGACTGAGAATGAAGTTTGCGGCAGCGGAATTGTGCGATAAAGGTTCTGTTGTGGACACTACGGTACTCACTGGTGGATCTTCGTTTTGCGTGGTGTAGCTACTGTTTGAATTGCCTTCTTCCTCAGGTTTCTTGCGCCTTTCGTACCGAATCACTACGCCGTGATACAATTCATTTACTTGTGCGTTGTCTTCGCAGTGGGTTTGCCAGATTTTCTGCCAGGGGATCGACGTGGAATTCAAAGCAGGATCCATTTCAATGGTAGCCTTTATTCTATTAAATAAAAGCGGGTAAATCTCGTGATAAACACCGTTTCGTATTGGGTATTTCGAATAGACTATATCTACACCAGTAACGTCGACTTCATCTTTGATGGCCAACCACTCGTCTGCATTCACAAATCCTGATTGGCGAAAGCCGTTTTTCAATACGATACACGTTCCCTTGGGAGATTTGTACTCGTAGACTTCCTCCGTTGCAAGCTTTGCCGCAATCTCGGGTCCATATTTCAGCGGTGCTTCCAATTGATTTACGGGAAACAACTCCTGAGCGTAGACGGAACCTTGCAATAGAAGGGCAAACAGAAGGAAAAAAAGAAAAGACGTTCGATGTGAAAACATAAAAATCATCATGAAAAGTACTAAGTTTCTTTCAAATAGTTTGCCAACTCTTGATCAAGCATGTTCTTCACGACGGAATGGCAATCCAATTTCTG
>JBNKGN010000297.1:0-4508 GCA_050289845.1 Crocinitomicaceae bacterium
TTTAACAGACAAAGATTACGTAGAGAATAACTTTATCGTAATGGCCACCAAACAAGGGGTAATTAAAAAGACCTCTCTTGAAGCCTATTCACGACCAAGATCGAACGGTATTAACGCCATTACTATCCGTGATAATGATGAATTATTGGAAGCGAAGTTGACTAACGGATCAAATGAAATCGTTTTGGCTACATCAAGTGGACGTGCGATTCGATTCAACGAAGAAAAAGTACGCTCAATGGGACGTAATGCTTCTGGTGTCCGTGGTGTTACTTTGGCAGGACCAGACGATGCCGTAATCGGAATGATCTGCGTCGAAGATGTCTTCTCTACTGTATTGGTAGTTTCTGAAAAAGGGTACGGGAAACGCACCTATTTAAATGACCCAGAAGACCAGGAGCCCGTTTACCGAATCACAAATCGTGGTGGAAAAGGAGTGAAAACTTTGAACATTACCGATAAAACAGGTAAATTGTTGTCCATTAAAAATGTGACAGACGAAGAAGATCTGATGATTATTACAAAATCAGGCGTTACAATCCGAATGCATATCGACACGATTCGTACCATGGGACGTGCCGCGCAAGGAGTTCGATTGATTAACCTTAAAGGCAACTCGGAAATCGCAGCAGTAGCTCGTGTACCAAAAAGCGAAGAAGAAGATGAAATCGAAATGTTGGACGAAGATGGAAATGTAATCGAGTCAGATACAACTTCAGAGGAAACTGGCACGGATATTGAAAACGATGATACTGTGGAATAAATGCATTCATTGCATCTAAAGAAAAAACAATTATGAATATGACATTGAGAAATGTAGGAATGGTAGTTGGAATTGTGGCTTTGAGCACGACAGTGAACGCTCAAAAAAGCAAGGTAACCAGTGCCGCACTTGAATATCAGAAATTTGAACCGTTGTTTTATCAGCAAAAATTTGAAGAAGCTCAAGCTACTTTGATGACTGCTAAAGGTTTCATTGACGACGCAGCAGAGCATCCGGACACCAAAGAATACGATAAAATGTTCCTTTACAAAGGGAAAATTTATGGCGCTTTGGCTATGGTAGAAGGCGCTGTTAAGGGCGAAAATGCTGATGAGAAGGCTATCATGGAATCTATTGAAACTTCAATTCAAGCATACAAAGTAGGTTATGCGACAGGCAAAAAGTACAAAACTGACATCAAAGAATCCGTTCAAAATACGGCAGGTTTGATGGGATTTGCAGCGAACACGGCCTACGAAGAAAAACAATTTGAAGAAGCAGGAGAAGCCTACGAACTTGGAGCACGTTATTTTTCGGCTATTGGTGTCTTGGACAGTGCAATGATCTACAACGCCGCTTTGTGTTATGAAAATGCGGAAATGTTTGACAAAGCAGCGGGACAATACGAAAAATTGGCCGCTGTAAATTATCAGGGAGCTAAAAGTGCTGTACGTGCCGCTTATTGCTACAAGCAAGTAAAAGACTTCGATAAAGCCAAAGCGGTTATCAACGAAGCACGTAAAACATATCCATACGACAAGGATTTGTTGACGCAATTGGTAAACATCAGTTTGGACGAAGGTGATGACCTTGGAGCGAAAAAAGCGTTGGACGACGCCATAGCGGCAGATCCGAACAACGCGGCGTTGCACTACATTACTGGAACGATTTACATGAACATGAAAAACAATCAGGAAGCAGAAAATTCACTTCGCAAAGCGTTGTCAATTGATCCTGGTTACGTAAATGCACAATACCAGCTTGGAGCGCATCTTTACAACTGGGCTTCTCAATTAAAAGAAGAAGCTAGTTTCTTGAAAGTTGGAGATCCGCGAGAAGAGGAACTATTGAACCAGGCAGACGAAAAAATGAAAGGTGCGATTGAATCTTTAGAGAAATACATCGAAAGTGAGCCGAACGACAAGCCTGTATTAAACATCTTGTACAAAGCGCATCACAAACAAGGAAACGAAGAAAAAGCAGCTGAATTCAAAGCACGTTACGACGCACTTTAATACAGTCAATCTTAAAATCTTAGCCCCGAATTCATTGAGTTCGGGGTTTCTTTTTGTTTATGAGTGTGTTATCAAATAAATTCACTAACTTTGCACCTCGCAAATCGAGGCTATGACCAAGATGTGTGTAAAAACAAGTTAAATCGCTAACCGTTTCTTGAGCGATACGTAAAAAACTTTCGGGATTTCAATCGGTTGCCCGGAATACAATTAAAAAAGCCAAGATGGCAGAAAACAAAACAACGCAAGGAATTGCGGATTTCGACTGGGATGCTTTAGCATTAGACGGTTACACAGCAATTGAAAGAGCTGAACTTTCAGACAAGTATGACGGAACATTAAACTCCGTTGCGGAAAAAGAAGTAGTTCAAGGAACAATTGTTTCATTGAACAAAAAAGAAGTAGTTATCAACATCGGATCAAAATCTGAAGGTGTTGTTGCCACAAGCGAATTCCGTTACAATCCAGACTTGAAAGTTGGTGATACAGTTGACGTATACGTTGAAACACAAGAAGACAAATACGGTCAGCTTGTTGTATCTCACAAAGTAGCACGTGTTCACAGTGCATGGAAGAAAGTGAACGAAGTACTTAAAACAGGTGAAGTTATCACTGGATATGTTAAGTGCAGAACAAAAGGTGGATTGATCGTTGATGCATTTGGATTGGAGGCGTTCTTGCCTGGATCACAAATCGACGTGAAACCAATTCGCGACTACGATATGTACGTTGGAAAGAACATGGAATTCAAAGTGGTGAAAATCAACGAAGAATTCAAAAACGTTGTTGTTTCTCACAAAGCATTGATCGAAGCGGAACTTGAAGAGCAGAAAAAATTGATCATTTCAGGTCTTGAAAAAGGACAAGTATTGGAAGGAACAGTTAAGAACATCACTTCTTACGGGGTATTTATTGACCTTGGAGGTGTTGATGGGCTTGTTCACATTACTGATTTGTCTTGGGGACGTGTTAACCACCCAGAAGAGATCGTTGAATTGGATCAAAAACTAAACGTAGTAATTCTAGATTTCGACGACGAGAAGAAACGAATTGCACTTGGTTTGAAGCAGCTTGAGTCACATCCTTGGGATTCTCTTGACGCTCAAATGAACGTTGGTGATAAAGTAAAAGGAAAAGTGGTTGTTATGGCTGACTACGGTGCATTCGTTGAGATCGCACCAGGTGTAGAAGGTTTGATCCACGTTTCTGAAATGAGCTGGTCACAGCATTTACGCTCTGCTCAAGACTTCTTGAAAGTTGGAGACGAGGTTGAAGCAGTGATTTTGACATTGGATCGTGAAGATCGTAAAATGTCACTTGGAATCAAACAATTGATGCCGGATCCATGGGAAGCTATCGAAGGTAAATATGCAGTTGGAACGAAGCATTCTGCGAAAGTTCGTAACTTCACTAACTTCGGTGTATTCGTTGAATTGGAAGAAGGTGTTGACGGATTGATTCACATCTCTGATCTTTCATGGCAAAAGAAAATCAAACACCCATCAGAATTCTGTAAAGTTGGGGATATGATGGACGTTGTTGTATTGGAAATCGATCGTGAAAGCCGTCGCATTTCTCTTGGACACAAACAATTGGAAGAAAATCCATGGGATGTATTCGAATCTACTTTCACGGAAGGTTCTGTACACTCAGGAACTATCATCGAAAACAAAGACAAATCAGGAATCGTTTCTCTTCCTTACGGATTAGAAGGTATCTGTCCAGCGCGCCACATGCGTAAAGAGGATGGATCGAATGCGAAAGTTGAAGAGACTTTGGACTTCGTGATTATCGAATTCAACAAAGAATCAAGAAAAATCGTTGTTTCTCACACGAGAACATTCGAAGAAGGTGATGACTTGAAACCAACCAAAAAAGGTGGTTCAGGTAGCAACACTTCTCAAGCGGTTAAAAACGTCAACCAAAATGCTGAGAAATCAACATTAGGAGACCTTGATGCTCTTGCTGATTTGAAAGCTAAAATGGAAGGAGGAGAATAATTTCTCTGATCCCAATACTATGGAAGGACTGTCGTAATTGGCAGTCCTTTTTTTTTTTTTTTCCTTTTTTCGTTTCGTTTTTTCGTTCGAGCGTTTTCAATTCCCTTTTTTTCATTGTCTTTTGTTTTGTTTTCTTCCTTTGTTGTTGCATTTTTCTTTCCTTTTTTTTTTGCTTTGCATTTTCGAAAGATTTTTTAGATCACGAAAGGGGCGTTCATTATCTTCATTTTTTTCAACAGTCAATTCCTTCGTTGTGTCTGTCAAGCTTGCGAGAGGGATTGTGGTAAAATATTCTATTGTTTTTTTAAACCACAAAGACACAAATGATGCAAGCGTCAATCACTAAGGAATGGGGTGGTGAGAATTAGAATGTGCATTGATATCTATTATTAGAACGGGCGTTTCATCGCTTCTTCAATTCTTTCATTGTGTCCTTTGTGTCCGTCGAGCTTGCGAGAGGGATTGTGGTAAAATATTCTATTGTTTTTTTAAACCACAAAGACACAAATG
>JBNKGN010000298.1:0-4502 GCA_050289845.1 Crocinitomicaceae bacterium
TATGTCCCGCCGACTTGTTATAATTTTCCTTGGGTCTTGCAAGATCAATCGATTTGTGCGCCACGTTAAAATCACCACAAACCACCACAGGCTTTTTCATTTCCAAATCCTTCAAAAAAGTGAGGAAATCCGCATCCCATTTTTGGCGATAATCCAAACGCTTTAAATCATTTCCAGAATTGGGAACATACACGGTAACCAAATAAAACCCGTCGAATTCCAACGTGGTCACACGCCCTTCTTGATCGTGTTCTTCAATTCCAATATCAATCGTTGTCGCCAGCGGTTTCGATTTCGTTAAAATCCCGGTTCCCGAGTAGCCCTTTCGTGCTTTCGACTCATTACCAAAATATTCGTACCCTTCTAACGCAGCAGCTACTTCCTTCGCTTGATCCACAGTTGCTTTAGTCTCCTGCAAACAAATAATATCTGCATTGAGGCCTTGCATGTCTGAGATAAAGTCCTTTTTAGCAATCGCGCGAATTCCGTTAACGTTGAATGAGATTATTTTCATTTTTTTTCCTTTGCGCTAAAGGTACTGAATGAAAAATAAATTCATTATATTTACCATGGTAAACATTTAAAAATGAAAGCACCCAAGCACAAACGACGTGACTTTTTAGGCAAACTACTTTTCGGAGCAGGATCGTTAATCGCAGCGCCCTTTCTAGCATCTTCGGGAAAACCGCACGAAGAAACACGTAAACATCAAAACAACGAAGAAATTATGATACATCCAGTCAAACAAATTCGCCCGCTCGGCTTTCAATGGGAAACCCGCGATCCCTTCCTATTTTGTGTGCATCACGAGGACAAATTCCCGAAAGGAAACGACCAAATGGGGCCAGACACCACTTATTTAAACGGTCGTCACATGGGACAAGATTTCATTGTAAAAGATGGTTTTCGAATGTACCACGGGCAAACGGTACCAGGATTTCCCGGACATCCACATCGTGGCTTTGAAACAATTACAGTGGTACGTGAAGGAATGGTAGATCATGCCGACTCGACAGGAGCCGCAGGACGTTACGGAGATGGAGACGTGCAGTGGATGACTGCTGGAAAAGGCGTACAACACTCAGAAATGTTCCCCCTCATTCATGCGGACAAAGAAAATCCCATGGAACTTTTCCAAATTTGGTTGAATCTACCAAAGAAAAGTAAAATGGTAGAACCCTACTTCCAAATGCTGTGGAGCGAAACAATTCCTATTATTGAAAATAAAAATGAGGACGGCAATGTGACCTCAACGATAGAAGTCATTGCGGGAAAATTAGGCGAAAAATTAGCACCAACGCCGCCGCCAGATTCCTGGGCAAATCCAGCAGAAAATCATGTGGCGGTTTGGAACATTCAACTGGAACCAGGAGCGCAATTAACACTTCCAGCAACGGAAGAAGGCGTCAATCGAACCCTCTATTATTACAAAGGAAATGGCCTCCAAATCAACGAACTGGAGATTACGAATTACCACGCTGCAGACGTGATTGAAACTCAAGATTTGCTATTACAAAATGGCGAAGAAGTCTCAAAAATTCTGGTACTTCAAGGAAAACCAATCGCCGAACCTGTAGTACAACACGGTCCCTTTGTAATGAACAGTCGTGAAGAAATACAGCAAGCCTTTAACGATTATCATGCAACCCAATTTGGTGGTTGGCCGTGGCCGCGCTATGATTATGTGCATGACCGTCAGAAAGGACGTTTCGCGCAACATGCTGACGGACGAGAAGAAGTAAAATCCTAAAAGATATCCACACGTCCCTGAAAAGACTTAAATAAGATTTTCAGGGACGACTTTACAAAGTGCGGAAAGCACTATCTTTGCGCCATGGCTGTGGATGCACAAACTCTTATAGATCTTGAATTTCACACGATACAATCGTGGGTTCGAGAGTACGCAAAACAACCAACCGCTTACGAACGTCTTTCAAAACTGGCTCCCATCCCCAACTTTGGAGAAATCCAGTATCAACTGGATAAAACCTTTGAATTTCAGTCAATTCGAAACACAGGAGAGACGTTTCCACAATTGGAATTTGAAGAAATCAAAGACGAAATCCGATTGCTCCCGATAGAAAACGCATCCATCTCACTTGAAGGGTTCATGCGGATTCATGGTGCGTCGCGTCTCGTAAATGATTTGTTGGTGTTTTTCGATAAACGCGAAGAAGAATACCCTTTACTGGCAGCTACGGTTGAAAATGTCTATTTCACCAAAGAAATTATTGATGCCATTGAAAAAGTGTTTGACCGTTCAGGCACGGTAAAAGACGATGCTTCTGCTGCTTTGGCAGAAATCCGAAGTAGTATAAAAATAGTCCGCAACCAAATCAATCGCAATTTCGAAAAGGAAATGCGCAAACTCCTCAAAGACCATATTCTTGGGGATACGAAAGAGACTTTTATCAATGAACGCCGTGTACTTACTGTGCTTTCGTCGCACAAACGAAAAGTCATGGGAACGGTGGTTGGTTCGAGCAACACAGGATCTTTAACCTATATCGAACCGCAAATAAACGTTCCGCTGAACAGTGAATTGGAAATGTTGCTCGATGATGAACGAAAAGAGATTTTCCGCATCCTTCAAATCCTTCGAAAAGAACTTTCGGCCTATCTTGGGTTGATCAAAGAATATCAGGAAGTCCTGACTGAATTTGACTTTATCAACGCAAAAACGCGCCTGGCATTGGCTCTCAAATGTTCTCGACCGAAAATTTCCGATACATTAAATCTTGAGCTGATCGATGCATTTCATCCGATTCTTTGGCGCAACAACACCGCTCAGAAGAAAAAGATTTTTCCGCAGCACATTCAAATGGACAAGTTTTCTCGGATGTTGGTCATTTCTGGTCCAAACGCGGGCGGTAAAAGTATTACGTTAAAATCGGTTGGACTTATTCAACTTATGTTGCAATCAGGACTGCTGGTTCCCGTTCACGAAAATAGTGTGATGTGTTTCTTCCAAAATATCATGAGTGATATTGGCGACAATCAATCCATCGAAAACGAATTGAGTACCTATTCCTATCGATTGAAACGGATGAAACAATTTTTGGACGTTGCGAATAAAAATACCTTGTTCCTGATTGATGAATTCGGAACAGGATCGGATCCAGATTTAGGAGGTGCTTTGGCTGAATCGATTTTTGAATCCTTGTATTCGAAGAAAAGTTTTGGTGTCATCACTACGCACTATTCGAACATCAAATTAAAAGCCGATCAATTGCGTAATGCCCGCAACGGATGTATGCTGTTCAACACGGAAACTCTGGAGCCGCTCTACAAACTGGATCTCGGACAACCAGGGAGTTCTTTCACCTTTGAAGTTGCAACGATCAATGGGATTCCCACCGAACTCATAGAAGACGCCAAATCCAAGCTGGACGAACGAAAGGTCAAAATGGATCAATTGCTAAATGCGCTGCAAAAAGAAAAAAATTACCTTTCTCGCTTGAACAAAGAGCATATCGAAGCACAAGAAACGGCACAACGTGCATTGAACGAATACACAGAACAACGCGAGCATTACGACAAAAAGATTAAGGAATTCCGCGAGAATGCGAACACGAACGAGGGCATTCTTCGTATGGGAAAAAAGATGAAAAGCTATATCGATCGCTACAATACCCGTTCGCGTAAAAAGACGATTAACGATCCTCTGATGGAGGAGATTCGCAAATATCTAGCGGTAGAACGAACAAAAGCAGAAGAAGCCAAAAATTTACTCAAAGCACGTGCTGTATCGGCAAAACCTTCTAAAAAACGCAAGAAAGTCGTCAAAGAAGAAGATCCTTATCAACGTGATAAAATCGTAGTTGGTTCGAAAGTGAAACTCGTGGCAACAAAGCAATCTGGAACGGTCGAAGAAATTTCAGGCAATGCTATTACCGTAACCTTCGGTTTTGCGCGAATGAAAGTGGAACGAGACAAATTACAATGGATAGCATAAATTATTAATTTAGCACCCATGAGTTTATTCACGCCGAAGATACCCGAGATTACTTCATTGGAAGAGCGTGGAAAATTCATAATGGCCTGGCGTCTTAGCATCAGTTTTTCTGTAATTTTCTCTATCCTCGGAATAATTATAGCCAGTACTTCCATTGCTTCGACATTTGTGTATTTAACGATGGTCACCATCGCACTATTCATTATCGTTTACTTATACAAAACGAAAAAAAGCCGACTCCCCTATTGGATATACGCTATTTCGGGAAGTGTTATGACGCAAATCACGCTAAACACACTTTTAGATTCGGCGCACTATTCCGATTTTGTTTGGATTATGTCCACGATTATTTTTGCCTTCGTGGGACTGGGAAGAAAGGCTGGTATCTTTTTTATCGCTTTTCATGCGATTGGTTTGATCTACTACGTCACATTTAGTTTAAATCGCCATTTCCTTCTTGTGACACAGCATACGCTTGGAGAAAAAATCGCCCTCTACATGGAGATTTTTATGGGCTTCATCACCATTGGTTATCTATTAAATCAAT
>JBNKGN010000299.1:0-4476 GCA_050289845.1 Crocinitomicaceae bacterium
CGAAAATTGCCTCTGGAGCTTCTTTTGTTAAAGGTAAAATATATGTGATTGGCGGGTATCATGTGTACCAAAATAGTAACGAAGTTTCCTCCAGTAAAGTCCATGTCTACAATCCGCTTACCGAACAATTTGAACAAGATGGGACGCCCATTCCGGTTGCGATCGACGACCATGTGCAATGCGTTTACAAAGACAGTTTAATTTTTGTGGTGACGGGGTGGAGCAATACGAGTAATTTTCCCAATGTTCAAATTTACGATCCGAGCTTGGATCAATGGCAGGCGGGTACTTTTGTTCCAACGACGTACCAGTACACTGCGTTTGGTGCTTCGGGATACATTGTTGGAGATACGCTTTACTACCATGGAGGAGCAGCAGGAGGTTCTTTCGCAGCACGAAAATTTTTACGGAAAGGGTACATCAATCCAGCCGATCCAACCGATATTACCTGGGAATTAATGGGAGAAGCACCAGGTGATAACGGGTATCGATCCGCATGCAGTGGAACAGATGATCGTGTTTTTTGGATCGGAGGTGCGCCAACGTCTTACAATTATGATGGCATTGCATACAACGGTTCTGGAGGCGTAAATCCTTCCGCGCGAATACTGCATTTTAATCCAGTAGATTCGATGTTTCTCGATGAAATCACCCAGCCTTATGGTGTGATGGATTTGCGTGGAATTGCTAAATTGTCGAACAACCGTTGGATTATTTGTGGTGGAATGGATTCAAATCAAATGGTCAGCAACCGCACTTTTCTGTTGGAAAATAACAGTTTGAGTAGCAAAACGATAACGGCAGAAGCAATTAAGGTAGCGTACACGGCGGACGCAATCGTGGTGTCGTTTCCGCATGCAGGTGAGGCCCAGTTAATCGATGCCAGTGGTCACATCGTAGCGCAAAACATAAATGCAGCACGTTGGGAATTGGCTAAAAACGTCTATCCGTCGGGAATGTACTTTGTGATTTTTGACAATCAAGCGTATAAAATCCTTGTTCCCTAAGCGTCGCCCATTAAATTTTCAGGATCAAAACGGAATTGATAGAACGTTTTCGGAGCGGTAGACACTTCCATCGTTGAACCCAATTGCTCACAGAGCGATGCAATCAATTCAAGACCAAAAGAATTCAAACGCGAACTTTCTTTCCAGGTTCCGTTATCACAGTAGTGCATCTGAATGGTGTCTTGCGATTCACTCGTGTCCAGAATCCGAACTTCAATTTCTCCAGAATCGGACGCGCTAAAAGCATGCTTGAGAGAGTTCGAAATAAGTTCATTGAAAATTAATGCAATTGGAACCAACGATTTTGGGTTGATTTTGTCGATTTCACAATTGACCTGAAGGGCAATCGGTTTTTGAATATTGTACGATTGAATCAGTTCTTCACACAACGACTGAATATAGCCTTTAAGATTGATGCGCGATAAATGTTCTGATTGGTACATCTTTTCATGGATCATCGACATAGAGATTACCCGATGGATGGCTTCGTTAAATTTTTCCTTGGAGTGGGGATCCTCAATTTCTTCTGATTGCAAACGAAGCAAACTTGTGATCACCTGAAGATTGTTCTTCACACGATGGTGAATCTCACGCAACATGACCGTTTTTTCTTGATGCTGCATGGCAATGGTTTCATTCTGTTCTTTCAATTCCAGATTCGCCTGCCGGAAATCATTCTCTGCCAAACGAATTACATACAAAAACTGAAAAATCAGGTACCCAATGAGAAGACTGCAAATCGCGATGTTAATTGCCAATCCCCAAATTTCGCCTTGATTTAACGGAGGGAGTATGTCCAAACTATAATTGAGAATAAAGAGGACAAATACCACAACTCCCACAGTATTGGCCGCAAAAATAACGACGCCCCAAACCCTTCCTAACATAAAGAAGGTATACAAGGTTATTACCAAAATCCACAAGAGATCGACGAAATGAAATTCCTCCGGAAACAATAGCAAGGTGATCTGGCACAGAATGGTTCCCATCAAACCAAAAATAATACTCACCAGTTCATGACGTCGTCTCGTATAAAGCAAAAAAAGCAGAATCCCGACAGTGATGGCACCAATGAATGTAGGGAGGAACACGAATTGATCAAGAATCAAAAAGGCCAACCCAAGTAAAGCGAGTACAAACGCCATTAAAATACAGACCCTCCAGGAAAGGGCAAAACGGGCAAGATCATAATGATCCGTGTATCTGGACTTTGGTGGCTGAAGTATTCCCAATCTGATGAAACGTATCGTATTTAGTAACGCTAATGTACAAAATCGAGGTGATACCCCATGTTGTTTTGATGCTTTTGCAACTATTCTAATCCCTGTATTATCTTTGCAAAATGGGAAAGGACAAGTTGCGGCGTTTTGCTGCGGTAAAATCATTCGAGAATTTCTACGAGCCAGCATTGAAGGAACCTTTTGCTCTGAAAGGAAAGTGGCGCGAAAATCATTTTAAAAATGACCATCCAATTGTGTTGGAGTTGGGTTGCGGAAAGGGCGAGTATTCGGTGGGACTTGGAAAACATTTTCAAGATAAAAATTTCATCGGTGTAGACATCAAAGGTGCTCGAATGTTTATCGGTGCAGAGGAAGCACTTGCGTTGGAAATGAAAAATGTGGCATTTTTACGCACCCGGATTGATTTTATTAATGACTATTTCGAAGATGGTGAAGTAGACGAAATTTGGTTAACATTTTCAGATCCTCAACCCAAAAAGCCACGCAAAAGACTAAGTTCCCCACTGTTTATCGAACGCTACCGGAAATTATTGAAGCCTGGAGGCATTGTGCACATGAAAACTGATTCCGACCTGTTATTTGAATACACTGAGGAGCAAATTCAGGAACACAATTATGAATGTCTCGAATTAACGTGGGATCTGTACGGAGAACTGCCTGAAAATATCGATCCGAAAACTCGGGAGATCTTTCACATCAAAACGCACTACGAACAACTTTTTACCGCTAGAGGAGCGACAATTAAGTATTGCAAATTCCGTATCCACTAAGAACGACAGATCATTTCTGCGTTGGAAAAAGACTTCTTTCAAATTTTTATTGAGATTTTATAAAATACTCGGGTGACTTTTCGTTAATTGGTAACATACAGTGATAGAAAACACTGTAAAGCTTATGAGATTCCTGCTCGTCCTGACCTTTTTTATCGAAATTTCGGCGTTTGGACAATGCTCCTATTGTACCTCGATCGAGGAGGCCATGAAGCAACCATTGAACGTGCATACACTTAATCTGAGCGCACAAGAAATGACAACGCTTCCAGAAGAAATAAACGCGTTTCAAAATTTGAAAGTGTTGGATATCTCGGACAATTTCATTGATGCGATTGACTTTTCGACACTACAGTTACCTGCTCTCGAAGAGTTGGATCTTTCCAATAATCCAGGGTTTAACGCCTATAAAATGAATGGAATCGATAGCGCCATCGGAAACCTCCGCCTTCTCAATTTGTCGCAGAACGCTTTGCACATGGTTTCAAAGGACGTTGCGCTGTTAACCAAATTGGAATCCCTCGATTTAAGTAAAAATAATTTGAAGTTTCTTCCGCAAGAGATCAGCGAAATGGGATCCTTGAAAAGATTAAATGTTTCCTATAACGATCTCCAGAATTCTAACACGCACTTCATGCACATGTGGAATCTGGAGCGACTCGAGGTTTCTGGCAACGAAAGGTTGTCGCACAATCAATTGGGGATTTCCCTCGATTTTAAAGACTCACTGCGGTATCTTCGTGTTGAACCTAAGGACAATAAACGGGCGCTGAATTCCTCGTATCGAAACCTCAAAATAACCCATTTGTATATTGATAGTGGTACGGTCGAATCATTCAATCCCGCAGTGTCAGGAAACAATTCGATTCGAAAAATCACATTTAATCAATGCACATTTACGCAATTAACAACGGTTGTCGAGTGGCTAAATCGATTCAAGAACCTCGAAGAAGTTACATTTTTGGGAGGGACAATTGATGGCGCTATCACACGTGTCAATGGGATCGATTTGCTGATCCTGGATGGAGTTCAGTTGGATGGCGCTATTGAATTCAATCGTTTTAGTCAAAAGATGGAAGTGCGGCTGATTAATAGCGCGCGCGCCATGGACCAGGATCGATTGAATGGTTTGGAAAATATTGAAGTGGCCCCGTTTTTAGGGATCGATACGTTCATGCAGAACAATAAAGTACCTCCAGTTATTAACTTCAAACCCTTAACCGTGGCTGTCGATCCAACCCAGGGAAACAAATTGCAATTGCCCAATTCGACCTACTATTTGCCTGCAAAATGCTTTGTGGATGAAAAGGGACAAACGTATTTTGGAACGGTAAATCTCGAGATCACCGAATATTTCGATGCTGCAAAAATGGCATTGGCGGGTGCACCGATGCTCTTCAGAGATGGGGAGAACGACAAACTTTTCTCTTCTTCAGGAATGATCGATTTTCGAGCGTA
>JBNKGN010000300.1:0-4458 GCA_050289845.1 Crocinitomicaceae bacterium
CTTGCTATTACGCGCGATGACATCACCGAACAATTCCGCAACGCTAAGAACTCTGATTTTATCACTGTGTTGTTTCAACGGAATGGTATCCGTTACGATTAACTCAGTAATTTTTGATTTTTCGATACGCTCATACGCTGGACCTGAAAGTACTGCGTGTGTACAGAATGCACGTACACTTTTCGCCCCTTTGTCCATGAACAAATCTGCTGCTGTTGTCAACGTACCCGCGGTGTCGCACATATCATCAACCAGAACAACGTCTTTTCCAGCAACATCACCAATTACGGTCATTTCCGCAACTTCATTGGCTTTTTTACGGTGTTTGTGACACAACGCCAATCCCACGTCCAATCGTTTGGCATAAGAATTCGCACGTTTCGCACCACCTGCGTCTGGAGCTGCCATGATAAGATTCCCCGTGTTCAATTTCTCGATTTCATCATTAAAAATTGTTGAACCGAAAAGGTGATCTACAGGTACTTCGAAAAACCCTTGAATTTGATCCGCATGTAAATCCATTGTCATAATGCGATCAAAGCCAGCAGCGATAAGCATGTTAGCAACCATTTTTGCACCAATGGCAACACGAGGTTTGTCTTTTCTATCCTGACGCGCGAATCCGAAATACGGAATCACTGCAACAATTCGACGTGCAGAGGCACGTTTCGCCGCATCTGCCATCAAAAGCAATTCGAAAAGATTTTCTGTTGGAGGCATGGTTGACTGAACAATAAATACGTCCTGACCACGCACTGTCTCCTCAAAAGAAACTTGAAATTCACCGTCGCTAAATACTGTTTTCGTCACTTTCCCTAATTCAGCGCCGAATGCTTTTGCAACACGACCAGCCAAATCCGAAGAAGCGGAACCTGCAAATATTTTAACTCTTGATGCCATAGATTTCTCTTTGAGAGCGCAAAGATAGATATTTAACCGTTATAAACGGGTATTCTAAGAGAAAAAACCGATTTTTTTAGCGCTTCAATTCAATGTCCCGATCGTTGATAATTCCGATCCGCAACGAAATGAATAACGTATTGGTTTCAAACTCCTTAGGTCGCACCATAAAATGATACCCCGTCTGTAAGTGCAACAACCAGAATTTAAACCCTAGAACTGGCGCAAATCCTACTTTCGTTTTTTCGAAATCAGATCGGAGGAATAAATTGCCCCCATAAGTTAAGCCGATACGATTGGGTTTCCACCAATAACCAACATCGTAGCCCAATACCTTGAATTTTAAATTGTAATTAAATCCCATGTGTACCGCATGCGTCTGCGCACCTGTCAGTTGGATCTTTTTCCATTGACGTTCAACGCCCACTTCAGGAACCAAATACGTTCCTTGTTGCAATCCAAAATAAGGTCCTGTTTTGGTTATGTTGAGACTGGCATCAAAAAGCCGTTTCTTTGAAGAAAACATGGCTGTATAATCCGAATACTGCGCATAAATGGCAGTGCTTGAAAGAAGAAGCACCACCAGAAGAAAAAGGGAACGCTTCATTTTTCGGGAATTTTGTCTTTGATCATTTTGAGCGAATTTTTCAACACCAAGGTACTCTCGTCAAACGCAGGGATACAAGCGCGTGTCATATCTTTCAAGGGATGATACAGCAAGGATCCTTTTTTTGTTTCGGAACTGATAATGTCTGCGCGTTGATCATAAGATTCCGTGAGAATCAATCCCGCTCCGATAAAAAACGCCATTTTAAGCACACCGAAAAACAATCCTGCCGCTTTGTTTAAAGGAGATAAACGCACTACTTTCACCACCTTTTCAATCGCTTTTCCAGCAAAGTAGACCATCGCTCCGACTCCCAGAAAAATAATGGTGAAAGAAACAATCGGCACATATTCGGAGTTCGACCCGAAATCCTCGATAATGACACGGGTTAGAAACTCTGAAAAGAGAATTCCCGCATAAAGTCCAAGAAACAGCGCCAAAAAACCGAACAATTCGATGATGAACCCTTTCTTTAATCCATTCCAGGCCGAAAGTCCGATCAATACGAGAAAAATAAGATCTAATAGATTCACAAAATTCGCCTTACTCGCAATTCTTATTAAGTGAACCGTGGAAATTAATCGCTACTTCAGACCACAATTTCGATACCCCATCCTCACCTGTGTGCAAATCCTTACAAACAGTATTCAAAGCGGTAATTCCCGCCATTCCATTCCAGGAAGCGACATCAATAACAGCGTCAAAAGTGAAATCATTCTCTTCCATTGTCATGGTTCCCTCCACATCCATTGAAATTCCTGCCATTGAGATAACGACAACTGCCTTTTGGTTTTCGGCATCATACGATTTTACATTACCCGTTATTTCAGGAGCATTGATCGTTCCGAAAAAATGTTCTGCGATTTTCGCGTTACGGTCTTCGTTGTTGGATTCTACGGATCCCGTATTGATAACAAATTCGATACTTTCGATCGCTTCCGATGCACTTTCCGCTTCACCAGCAGTGAATGTCACTTCATTAAAAGTTCCTCCTACTGCTACTTTTGCATTTGTTTTGTACGCGGTCCAATTCAACTCAAACACCTGATCATTAAAAGAATAAAAGCATTTCTCCTTCGCTGCATCGACTGTAGTTTCTTTCTCTTCACCGCCTCCGCAAGACGCAAGTAAAAAGGTTAAACAAAGTGCGCTAAGTGTATAAAATTTCATTTTCATAATCATCAATTTGTATGTCGTGTTTCGAAGTTAGCAAAGAATTTCCACAATGATCGAATTCCTTCGAATCAATTGTTAATTCAGACTATCGCGAAAAGAAATTCCGTAGTTTTGCTGCATGGATTTTGACGTAGAATTGCGCTTTCGCGAGGTGGTAAAAGAATTGGAGGGAAATTTTGGTGAAGGACTAGATGTTCAGGCACTTCTGTTCTTAATTGGCGTCAACGAATTAGGCATCGGCTATAAAGATTTTAGCAAGAGTGAAAAAACGGATTTGCTGCATGTTGCAATTTGTACCTTACTTGAACCCCACGGATATTACGAATTTGAGGGGCGAGACAAAGAAAATTGGCCGCATTTCAAAATTTTAAAACAACTCCCACCGTTGAAAGATCGTGAGCAACAACACTTAATCAAAGAAGCCATTATTGAGTATATGGAAGCCAACGATTATGTTCCAAAGCGCTCTTCACAGTCGTAAGGCGGATCACATTTATTGCCAAAAACACTAGAATCTTTAACATTTTTTCCATTCGGAAATGACTATCTTCGCACCCTAACATTTTTGTCTATGGAGTTTTGGATTAAAGCTGCTCAACTGATATTGTCGCTTTCCATCTTAGTCGTACTGCACGAATTCGGTCATTATATTCCCGCACGATTGTTTAAAACTCGTGTGGAGAAATTCTATCTTTTTTTCAATTACAAGTTCTCTCTGTTTAAGAAAAAAATTGGGGAAACCGAATGGGGAATTGGATGGATTCCTTTGGGAGGTTATGTGAAAATTGCCGGGATGATCGACGAATCCATGGACAAAGAGCAAATGGCAAAACCTGCTGAACCGTGGGAATTCCGCTCAAAACCAGCTTGGCAACGTTTGATTATTATGCTCGGCGGTGTGGTTGTGAACATGATTTTAGGAATCGTGATCTATATCTTCGTGATTTTCGCCTGGGGAAGTGAAGAAGTTGATTTGAACAAAATGGATCACGGCATGGCGCTGCACCCATATCTGGAGCAATTCGGCGTGCATTCTGGCGATAAAATTCTTTCTATTAACGGAGAAGCCGTAACGCATACAAACGATGTCGGTCGCAACTTATTATTGCGCGGAGGACATGATATTTCCGTATTGCACCAAGACGGTTCAAAGGAAACGATTCAGCTTCCCGAAACCATCGACTATGATTTGTTTAAGGCACTTGGAAACAGTCCAATTGCCCAACTACGTCATAAAAACACCACTATTGAGTATATTGTCGTAACGGAAAAAGTAACGAATCAACAATTTCGTGCAGGTGATGTGATTTCCAAAGTCGACGGGAAATTGCTCTCCGAAATTGACGTAACAGACAAAAAATTCCGTAACAAAGGACACAAAGTAACTTTCGGGACAAAGAAAGAATCGGAGACAGTTACTTTGGACAAAAACGAATTCAAATTGTTGCTATGGGCATCTCCTGCATTTAGCGCTGGATTGCAAAGCGGTGACCAACTTAAGTCGATAGATTCGAAAGAAATCACCTATTACGATGACGTGATCAGTGCTTTGTATCACAAATCAAATAAGCGTGCCGCAATTACTGTCGACAGAAATGGTGAATTGGTTACGTTGAAATCTCGCGTCTCTGACAAAGGGAGCATTGGATTCTCTACAAAATCCGCTCACGATTTCGTTGACAAGAAAGCAATTCATAGAGTGAACTATTCCTTCGGAGAAAGCATCGGTGAGGGTATTTCAACAGGTTATTGGACCTTGCACGATTACGCAAGTC
>JBNKGN010000301.1:0-4454 GCA_050289845.1 Crocinitomicaceae bacterium
GTTGGATGGGATGGAACCTACGGTTATGACGGCAATGCAGTACAAGATGGTACCTACACCTGGAAGATCGAGTTCAAAACAACACAAAACGACGAACGTAAAATGATCTCAGGACATGTGAATTTGATTCGATAAGATACGTAAGACAGAAACACAAGAGTGCGCTAATTACGCACTCTTGTGTGTTTTATAACAAATGAAAGAATAATGGTATTACATGTAACAGAGAGGGGTAAAACCGTTTAGTTGATGTAACTTTGCAGCAAATACTGAATATAACTTATGTGTTCATTTTAGAATACTATTATGTGAAGCAGTTTAAATGAGGAATAAATTCATGAAGCAATTAGCACTAGGACTTGTATTATTGTTGACATTAAGTAGTCATTCCATGACGCTTTTCGACAGTGTCTCGTATCCAATAGAAGTAACAAATGATTGGCACATCGTGTCAGATACAGATGGTATTCTAATTGAATATAAAGTGCAAGAATGTAACAATCTCCACGTGAAGAATCAGGTGTTAGTGCTGTTCCGATATACAAATACTTCGACAGAGATTAAGACAATGACATGGGCCACAAAGGAATTTCGAAATGGAGTTTGTGTGAATTGTGATCGACTTGAATCTTCAGAAATGGTGCATTCACTGACACTTTCACCAGGAGAAGTATTGGAAGGTGATGGGACAAGCAAAATGGACAAACGCGTCTATTTATTTTCACACTTTATTGATTTGGTTCCTGGAATGTCGGAGCAAAGACTAACAAATTTTGAATTGGTAAACGTTGTAATTAATACCATCCAAACGAATAGCAATGATTAAAGTAATAAGAACTTCCATTATTGCCATTGCTGCGATTTGGCATTTTCAAGTACAGGCACAATGTATCGTAGACGCAGGAGCTGATACAGTTTATGCCACGTGTGGTTCAGACGTTTTTCTTTCTGCAATTGGTTTGTCAGATACACCCGCTTTGTCTACGGACTTCGATGGTGGGCAAATTGGACCAGGTTGGTCATCTTCAGGCACCGTATTGTACAATAATCCATGTGGACCTTCTTTGGACGGAACACCGTCGGCGTGGTTTGGGAATGTGCCATTACCGAGAACATTAACAACTGCAGGTTTTGATATGTCATGTGGAGGTCAAGTTTGTTTTAATCTCGATTTTGCCGGAGATGATGTACCAGGAAATGATTGCGAAGATCCCGATTTAATCGATGAAGGGGTTTTCTTTCAATATTCCATTGATGGTGGTGTTACATGGGTAGATATTTTTTATTTCGAACCTATTAATGGGTACGCGAATGCCTATTACAATTGGGCAAATTATTGTTTCACTCTTCCAGCGGCTGCGTGGACAACGAACACGATGTTTCAATGGACACAACCAAATGCAAGTTCAACAGTGAATGACCATTGGGGCATCGACAACGTTTCGATTATTCCAACAAACTGTGGCTATTACTACGATTGGGACAATATTCCTGGTAGTCCAGACAATCAAAGTCAAACAGTGACACCGAACGGAAATGAGACATATATTGTAACATATACTGATGGTACATTGGCTTGTTACGATACTGTAGATGTGATCGTTTTACCTGTATATGCACAGGCCACAGCTGTGACGCCAAATGTTACTTGTCCAAACTGTACCGACCTCAATGTTGCATTTACCAATTACAATGCAGGTTCTATTGTCGATGATTTTGATCCAAGTGAAGACGGCTCCATGTGGTCAGATATCGGTGGGGGACAACTCGGATCTGCAGGTTTCTGTGGCTCTGTAACGGGAAATGCACTCTATTTTAAGAACACAGGAACACGAGCGGCAGTTACAACAGATGTCGACGCAACAGCTGGGTGCGGATTTATGACTTTTGCATTGTTTGTTGGAAACACAGGTTCTGGAGCGAATTGCGAAAACGCTGATGCAGGTGAGGATATCTTATTCCAATATTCAACAAATGGAGGGGCGACTTGGACAAATATTACAACGTATTTACAATCAGGATGGGATGGAAACAACAACTGGCAAAACTTCACCGTGCCAATTCCTCCACCAGCACAAACGACAGCAACACGTTTCAGATGGGTCCAACCAACGTTTACCAATACATTAGGTGATGATGCCTGGGCGTTAGACAATGTCTCGTTTCAATGTACACCACCTGCCTACGATGTTATTTGGTCGCCAGCATTGACACTAAATGATGCCACTTTACAAACACCAACCGCGTGTCCTTTAGATACAACTGTATATTCTGCAACCATCACGGATCCATTGACAGGATGTTCGGCATCTAGTTCTGTAACTGTGAACGTAACGTGTACGTGTATGTTTTCTGCTGTGAATTCAACCATTAGTTCGTGCCAGGCAGGAAATACGTTTAATGTTTCTGGAGATTTTATTTATATCGAAAACCCAGGAACAGGAACGATTGAAGTCGAAGTGACCAATTCATCTGGAACGTATACACAATCTATTTCAGGTCCCTTTACGGATCAAACATTAACCAATTTCAACGTGACGGGAATTCCTGCAGACGGTTCTCCTTTGACGTTGACCATCTATTTTTCGGATGATGTGACGTGCGTTACCGTTATTAATGACGTATCTCCTGTACAACCAAGCGTTATTTCAACGTCTGGATCTGGCATCTATTGTTTCGGAGACCCAATTACAGATGTTGAAGTAGATGTAACGGGAACCGGACCTTTCACGATCGATTACACACTCGATGGTACGGCTTATTCAGCAACTTCACCAGTGTCGCCAGTAAGTTTGGGGAATATTCCTGGTGATTATCAAATTCTCACGGTAACGGATGCTTCTTGTGATAATACAGCCAATTTCTCGGAGTTGATCGTTGAGAAATCAGTGCCAGATGTACTTTCTGTCGAGAATGGTGGTGTGTATTGCGCGGATGAAACTGCCAATCAGGTATTTGTTGTCGTTTCAGGAACGGCACCGTACGATTTGGACTATACACTAAATGGAGTACCAGAAATGGTTTCGTCTGTAATGGATACTATTTATTTAGGGAACGACGAAGGGACCTATACTGTGATTCAAATTACTGATGCGGCATGCGCAAATGCTGCAAATGGATCTCAATCGATTCAAATTAATCCGTTGCCGAATGTCCAGGCAGGGGCTGATTTTGTTGCTTGTGAGGATGAGTCGGTTTCACTAACAGCAACTGGCGCACAAACGTATACCTGGGATACAGGTCTTCCGAATGGAGCTTCTTTTGTCCCTGCCAATACAGCAACCTATACGGTCGTTGGAGTGGATGCCAATGGGTGTGTCGCTACAGATGCGATTACCGTAACAGTAGAGCCTACGCCACAACCATCTTTCCTGGCAAATGAAGTTCAGGGATGTGAGCCGATGGCAGTGATCTTTGCAAACTCAACAGCTGGGTCGTATACCGATTGTTTCTGGGATTTTGGAGATGGAAATACGGCAATAGGATGCGATGACGTCCAAAATACCTATGCGAATGGTGGGAATTACGATGTCACACTGCAAGTAACAAGTATCAATGGTTGTACGAATACCGTAACGTATGACGATTATATTTATGTCGAAAACAATCCTTCGGCATCTTTTGTTCCGTCTTTGTATACGGTAATCAGTCTGGATACGGAAATTTCATTCGATAATACATCCAATGGAGCGGTCAATTATTTGTGGGATTTTGGAGATGATACGCCAACAGTTACTGATGTAAATCCAACACACGAATTTCCTGATGATCAAACTTCGGGATACATAGTGATGCTGTACGCGTATTCGCCAATTGGATGTGTGGATTCGTTCTATACTGTGGTTCAAGTGAACGAAGAAGTGATTTATTACATTCCGAATTCATTCACACCAGACGGCGACGAATTTAATCAGACTTTCCAGCCGATTTTTACCGCTGGGTTCGATCCTTACGATTGGAATATTAAAATTTTCAACCGTTGGGGAGAGATTGTTTTCGAATCGAATGACCACACGGTAGGTTGGGACGGAACATTCAACGGTAAAATGGTTCAAGATGGAACTTATTTGTGGACGGTAGAATACAAAACAATCGCTTCAGATGAACGACGAACCGACACGGGACACGTCAATGTTATCAAGTAAATATGTGGTCTTTGTAAGAACTCATTGAATTGAAGACGCAAAGATCATCATAACATCTTTCGGATCGTTATTTCAGTCAATTACGTAAGAATTAGGAGAACCCAGATGTTTTCCGTTTAAGATGCGCGGTTGCCGCTAATGTGTTATGCCTTACGTCGTTTACGTTCCTTAATGATCAAAGACAGTTCACGTCCTGTTTGACCTGCAACGGAAGTGTTTTCATCTGCGCGTCGAATCAAGTAGGGCAACACTTCACGAATCGGTCCATAGGGAACGTATTTCGCAACACTATAGTTTTGATCGGATAAG
>JBNKGN010000302.1:0-4413 GCA_050289845.1 Crocinitomicaceae bacterium
AATTTCGACGATAAGCCGAATTTCAGTGGCAAAAAAATCAACAATGTAGTTCGCTATGGGACGTTGTCGCTTAAATTTCACGCCTAACTTTCCACGACTTAAAAGCGAATTCCATAAAAATTTTTCGGCGGTAGATCTTCCGTTATTTCTTAGTGCACGTGAGCGTTCACGTAAGTCTTTGTTGTAGTAGTTATTCATTCGGTAGGTTTTCCTATTTAAGTTAAGGAAAATCATCTACCCTATAACTGTTTTCCACTTTCATTCGCTTCCATCCTCCCCCTTTCTCCCCCTCCAAAGGGGGAACCTGAAATTTCCCTTTCATACATGTTTTTCCATTTTTACAAACAATCTTTTTCTCTCGATATTCATAGACCATGTCTGCTCTGCTTCAAAGTGAAACAAAAATCTCACTCAACACGATTGGTTCGGTTGCCATAATCCTTGCGTAAATTCCAAGTCTCTACCGCTTTTTCGCGCTTCACTTCGGCGTATCTCGGATCTTCCATCATTGCCATTTTTTCCATGTATTCTACTTCTACGGAAAGACTATCATATTCTACAACCACCTTTCCTTTTACTTTATAAACACCCATCCCTCTAAAGCGATATTCTTTGGCAATTTGCGGAAAATGTACCGTATCCAACCAGGCGCCTTCTTCGTCGATAAAGGTCCCGAAATACATTAATTCACCGCTGGAGGTTGTGGTTCTTTTCGCATGAATCAAATACCCCTTGATCCATACTGTTTGATCTTTGTAGCCCCACAAATCTTTCGCTAAAACGGCAGGAACATCGTCTGTCAACAGCAATTGGAACGGACTGTGGATCGGGAAACCTAACAGTTCCAACTGATCAAAAGCATCTTCTTCCCATGAGTGCTGTAATTGAGGAACATCAAACGTTCGTGGGCGCACGCGAAACAAATCGGCCATCAGGATATCTTTTTGCAATTCCTTATTCCATTTGAAATGTACCTCCCACATTAACGTTCGTTTGTCTTTTCCAAAGCACCGAAGCGCATCGATCCGAATAAGGAGTATTATCTGTTCCATCGCAATGGGAATGCGATCGAGGATGTCGTCCAAATCCTTGTAGGGACCGTTGATTTCCCGATCCCGCATAATCATCCGTGCGGTTTTCACATCAAATGCGTGCAGTAAATGAAAACCGAGATAAATCTGTTTTCCTTCCAATCGGGTGAGTAAATCGCTGTTGTTAATACAAGGCGCTTCGATTTCACCGCCAAACAATTTCGCTTCCAAAACGTACAGTTCCGTTCGGTAAAACCCACCGTAATTATTGATCGTTGCGACCATAAACTCCAGTGGATAGTATGCTTTCAAATACAAACACTGGTAGCTTTCAACCGCATACGATGCCGAGTGTCCTTTCGCAAAGGCATATCCTGCAAAACTTTCCGTTTGACGCCACACTTCTTTTGTCAGTTCCAACGAGTGTCCTTTCACCCTGGTACAATTCTCAAAAAACTTTGCTTTCACGTCTTGAAACTCTTGTCGTGAGCGGAATTTTCCCGACATTCCCCGGCGCATTTTATCCGCTTCTCCCAAAGTCAAACCCGCAAAATAGTGCGCCACTTTAATCACGTCTTCCTGATACACCATCACACCATAGGTTTCGGGCATCAATTCCAACAATACCGGATGTGCTTCTTTCCGCAATTCTGGTTGCCGAAACCGTTTGATATACGCTTGCATCATTCCCGATTTGGCGACTCCTGGGCGAATCACCGAACTGGCCGCAACGAGTCCCAAATAATCGTCTACTTTCAGTTTTGTCAACAACATCCGCATGGCAGGTGATTCCACATAAAAACACCCGATGGGTTTCGCTTCCATTAGCATTGCCCGCACTTTCGGGTCTTTTTTTAGCATTTTCATGTTGTGAATGTCAATCACGGGCGATTGTGGATTGTTCGCGTAAATAATGTCTAAGGTATCTTTGATTTTACTCAACCCGCGCTGACTAAGAATATCGAATTTGAATAGTCCGACATCCTCGGCAATATGCATATCAAACTGAATGGTAGGGTATCCCTTCGGCGGTAAAAACGTCGCGGAGAATGCTTGAATCGGCTTCTCGGAAATCACAATTCCACTGGCATGTACGCTCAAATGACTTGGGAATCCGTGAATGTATTTTGCGTACTTGACAACCAATGCCGAAAGGTGATTCAATTCCCAGGAAGACACATCGCTTTTACTCAATTTGTCGATTTCTTCTTTGGGAAGTCCGAATACTTTCCCCAATTCGCGAATCACCGCACGATCTTTAAAAGTGTTGTACGTCGCCACCAAAGCCACGTGGTTGAAGCGCTCAAAAATATAACGGGTTACATCATCGCGATCGCGCCATGAAAAATCAATGTCAAAGTCAGGTGGATTGGTTCGATACAAGTTGATAAAACGTTCAAAGTAGAGATCGAGTTCAATGGGATCAACATCGGTAATCCGCAGTAAATACGCGACAATGCTGTTTGCACCACTTCCTCGACCAACGTAGAAATAGCCTTGTTTTCGTGCGTAACTCACAATATCCCAATTCATCAAGAAATAGGAGACAAATCCCATTTTCTTGATCATTTCGAGTTCTTTTTTGATCCGTTCGTACACCACTTCTGTCACTTCTGGGTAGCGGTAAAAAATTCCTTCGTAACACAAACGTTCCAGCATGGCCTCATCTTTCTCCGTACTATCGGTATAGCATTTTTGATTTTGGTGTTCGACGTTCTCTGAAAACGCAAAAGAAACGCGACATGCATCTAGAATCCCCTGCGTATTTTCAATTATATCTGGAAATTCGCGATAAGCAATCTGCAATGCTTCCCGCGACCAAAATGTATGTGTTTCACTCGCTTGTTCGGAAAGAGGTAACTTACTTAAGAGCGTATTTTTGTCAATCGCCCGAAGCAACCGATGTGCATTAAAATCCTTCTTATTTCGAAAAGTCATCGGTTGTAAAATGACCATTTTAGACGTGTCCATTTTTTTGATCCGAACGTATGGAATATCCGTAATCGAAATCCCCAGATATTCGTACCGTTTCAGGTTTCTTTGGACTTCTTTTTGAAAAGGATATATGACAAACGTGTGTGGCAATTCAGGGGCCTCATCGGGAAATTCACGTTCTTCATGCAACATTTTCGTGAGGTAATAATTCAGCTCCTGAAACCCTTGATTGTTTCTTGCCAAGATGACAAATTTTTGCTGGACACCGTTCCGAAAATCGACACCCAAAACAGATGAAACACCAATTTTAGGAGCTTCTCGAAGCAACTCCAGACAAGCGGATGTCGTGTTGATATCCGTGATTGCAAATTTGGGACACTGTTGTGCTTTTGCTTGTTCTGCTAATTCAGAAGGCGAGAGTACCCCATACCGCAAACTGTAATACGTGTGCGCATTCAAATACATGATGTTTCTTGAAAAGTAATGAGGTTGAACGGCTAAATTATGAATTTTTAATCAATCGATGATTAGTTTTTAATCAAATAATTATTCACAATTATGAAGTCGCTTTATTCACAAGGTATTGCCTACTTTTCTTTCCATAACAAAGCCCATTCACACGAACGATATCGCAGCTTTTTTTGTATCTTCAAAACTTGAGCCGACAGAAAAAGTACCTAATTTGGTCTTCCAATGAAAATAAACTTCGACGCCTCCATTATCCTTGAAAACGACGTGGTACAATTGCGACCACTCGAAGCTTCTGATTTTGATTCCTTGCTTCCGTATTCGCTGCAAGAACCCGAATTATGGACTTACTCTCTGGTTTCTGGAAGTGGCCCCGACAACTTGAAAAACTACCTTCAACTCGCTCTGGATGCTCGAACAGCAAAAACGGCTTATCCTTTTGTCGTTATCGACAAAGCATCGGGAGCAATTGCAGGATCCACAAGGTATTACGATTACCAACCCATTCACAACACCGTACAACTGGGCTTTACCTGGTATGGAAAAAAATTTCAAGGCACTCAACTCAATAAAAACTGCAAATTTCTCCTACTCGACTATGCCTTTTCAACCTTGGAAATGGATCGGGTAGAATTTCGAGCGGACTACAAAAACCAACGTTCTATCGCTGCAATGAAAAGCATTGGATGCACCGAAGAAGGCATCCTCCGAAGTAATTGCAGCAGTCCAACAGGGAGACGCGACAGTATTGTCCTGAGCATTTTACGCCACGAATGGGAGGCGAATCTCAAAGAATCCCTACGTTTGAAAATTAAATCTTAAATTTCTTCCAGAAAACACTGCATGACTTCTGCTTCGGCCCGTAACTATCTTCAAGCTTTTTCCAGTATTCAATGGCTGAAAAACGGGTTAATATTCATTCCTGCGATCTTTGCCGCGATAGATTGGAGTACACGGTTAACAGCACATCTTCTTTTAG
>JBNKGN010000303.1:0-4411 GCA_050289845.1 Crocinitomicaceae bacterium
CCCCCAGATACCTGATTAGCATCTCTTTGTTTGCAACCGCCACTGGTGGCATTTTTCTAATCACCTTACCATCCGCATCGGAACTCATAGGATTGTACGCCTATTGGGGAGCTACGACCATTCTTTTGTTTTGGGCTCCACTCATTAAAGCTACACGCACCTGGGGAAAGTCGAAAAATCAAGCGCTGGCTTTTGGCTTATTGGATGGAGGTCGTGGTGCTATCGCTGCGTTTATCGGTATTGTGGGCATTCAAATATTCGCCTTCGAAACAGATCTTGCGCAAAATGCAATTACAACAACAGAACGCACGGCTTCTTTCAAAATGATTCTCCTCTTCGTCTCTATTTTTGTAGCGCTTATAGGCCTGTTGGTCCTTCTTTTTCTACGAGGACAAAGTGATCACGAACCGAAAACAACAGTTTCGAGTGGTCAAATGGGGCAACTTCTAAAACAACGTAAAATCTGGTATGTAATGGTGATCGTTCTCACTGGTTATATTGGCTACAAGGTCACAGATTTCTTTCCGCAATACGCTCAGGATGTCATGGACATGAACGAAATCGACGCGGGGAAAATGGGAACACTTCTATTGCTATGTCGTCCGCTTACAGCCATCGTTGCTGCGTTCATTGGTGATCGTTTTATCAAAAGTGGATTAATTGCGACGGCCTTTTTACTCTTAGTGGGAACAGCGGGAATTTACGCGACAGGAGCAATTACCGCTTCATTTACATTATTGTTCATTGGCAACATGTTACTGACAGGCGTTTTGGTTTATGCCATTCGATCCTTGTATTTTTCCTTGTTGGAAGAAGGGCATTTTTCCGTTTCCAGTACGGGTATGGCAGTTGGTTTTGTTTCGGTGATTGGATTTACGCCGGATATTTTTGTCGGACCGACGGCAGGCTACTTTTTAGACACCTATCCTGGAATCATTGGCTTTCAGTGGATTTTCACCTGTTTGGTTGGAACGTCGGTCATCGGTTTGATCGCAGCCATGGGGTTCCTTCGGAGTACTCGACCCGCACAAAGCACCATTAAATAAGCCTTTAAAATCCCAAGAATCGCGTACTTTATGGCGTTGCTCAGAAAAAAAGAATCGTATTTTTGAACTATGATCTCGAAGAAGACGAAATATGGACTAAAAGCCTTGAGTTACTTGTCGAAACAAGAGCTAAAGAAGCCCGTCTTAATATCTGAAATTGCCCAAACTCAGAATATTTCGCAAAAATTTCTTGAGTCCATTTTATTGGAACTGAAGCGCAAAGGATTCCTTGGATCAAAAAAGGGAAAAGGCGGTGGTTATTACTTATTGAAACCTGGAAATGAAATTACGGTTGCTGCTGTATTTCGTGCACTCGAAGGTCCGATTGCCTGGCTACCTTGTGTAAGTTTGAATTACTATGAGAAATGTGACGATTGCCAAGACGAAGAAGCCTGTTCATTAAATCACGCAATGATCGAAGTGCGCGATTCAATTTTAAAGGTCGTTGAGAAGAAGACCATCGCAGAAATATAATTAAAAGGAAAAATTGTAGTAGTAGATTGGATCGATGTGTCTTACATGTCAATCAATTTGTGTTTGGCAGCATACATCACGATACCAACAACATTTTTCGCGCCTATTTTTTTCATGATACCCGCACGATAGCCATCAATTGTCCGCTTACTTCTATACAACATCAACCCAATTTCAGAAGCGGATTTTTCTTGACAGATGTATTTAATGATTTGTAGTTCCACACGACTGAACTCAACTGCTCCATCGAAACTCGGCACTACTTTGCCCTGTCGCACCAATTCACCAATCAAACACTTTGATGTTCGATCGTTCATGTAATAGCCCGTGTCGATTACACTTTCAATGGCATTAATAATTTCCTCTGGTTCATCGTCCTTGGAAAGATATCCGTTGGCACCGCATTCCACAGCACGTACTACAAACTCTTGATTATCGTAATAAGACAAAAGCAAAATCTTAACAGCATCGTACTTTTCACGGATTTTCCGTGCCACATCAATCCCATTCAACTCAGGCATACGATAATCGAGGAATACGACATCGGGAACATTCCCCTTCATTTTGAGGAGCATTTCCAATCCATTTTCGGCTTCAATAATAACTTTGCAGTTCTTCATGCCATTCAGCATACCAACCAGACCATCTCGGTATATTTTCTGGTCTTCGGCGACTCCAATCGTAATTTTCCTATTCATTTCAGTGATTTACATATTTCAACAGTGGTTCCTCTATGTTTTCTAAGCGTTCGAACCATAGACCCGTTTACATAGCGCAATCTACTAACAATGTTTTGAAGCCCGAAAGAATTTGAGCAATCTTTTGTCAGTGCAATGTGTCCATTGCCGTCATCAATGATTTCCAATTTCATCTCTTGATCTTCCATGGTTAGCAGAATATCAATATACGAAGCCTCGGCATATTTTACGATATTACTCAACAATTCCTGAACAATTCTATACATCGCCAACTCCTCATTTTGTTCTAATATAACGCTTTTATCGTCTGATAATAATACAAAATTAACGTCAATTGGAACAATACCGTTCAATCGATTGGACATATATGATAATGCATCCGCCAATCCTAACTCCTCCAACGTATAAGGCAGCAATTCATTGCATACATTTCGCACTTTATGCGTGGTCTCGGAAAGGGTTTTATTAATCGCTGCTTTTTGGGGGCTGTCTTCCAGTTGAGCAATGTGAAATCGAAGGGACGTGAGAGACGCTCCCGTGTCGTCGTGTAAATCCTGTGCTATCCTTTTTTGTTCGCGCTCTGTGGCTTTAATTTCTGTCTCAATCAAGCGCCGCTGGTTCGCTAATTCCAACTCTACCAAACTCCGTTGTTGTTCGTAGGTGCGCCTTTGATATATCAATACAAAGAATACAATTGATAACGCCAAAACAATCATAACGGCAGAACCCAAAACCAATAAAAACATACGCTGTACTATTAATTCAAAATAGCTAAACTATCGGTACCAACTCACAATTTGCGATCCTTAAGAAAGGCCACTACGTAAATGCAATTTAAACCAATATTTAAAACCGCATGAATTTCCCAATATTGGAAATCATTGATTGCGAGAAGCTCCCGACTGAATAAAAATAAATACAATGTCCCTGCAAAATAAATAAGGTAGCCCGACGTCAACCAAAACATGGGTTGTTTTTCCAGGTATCGGTGTATGGGTCTGCGCAATAGAGTAATGTAGTAACCGATGCACAAAACGAGGATCATCAGTCCCTCCACATAGCGCTGGTTGGAATTGAACCCTCCAAAATCTTCATACAGAATGGCATTGCCGAGCGAATAGATTAGAAAGACTGCGAAAAATGACACTGCAATTCCCCGCCATAGAAGGGAATCATACGTCAGAAAAAAGAGCAATGTAATCACCGAAAACTCCACGTACACATGCAAGTGGAACAAAACCAGATTATTGATATGATTCCACATCATTAAACCAGAAGCAAGTTCCAAAATCCCTGTTATTAGCACGTAAACAAGGAGCACCCGTATCGTTAGCGAAAGTGAACGAAAACAGATAGCCCCAACAAATATTGGGGCTAAAATTGAAAATGCAGAGATTACATGTAAATTCAAACTCATCGTTATCAACTATTTAGCGCGTTCGCCGAGCCACACATACCAGGACAAGGCAACGATAAATCCGCCACTAAATCAGTCAAGTCATCTTCATTGCTATCAGCTCCTACTAAAACTAACTCTTTTTGACCCGATTCACCAATTCCGTAATACATTCGAATTCCCATACAATCCTCTTGAGCAAGAATTTGAAGTAGAATATCTCTTCCGAAAAAGTGTCCCTTTGTTGCGGTAGGATTTAATTTACGATACTCCTTTGTAAGTTCCGAACCTGCATGCAAGGTGATTGCACCTCCTTCTGTTCCATTAAATGCCATAATTTGAATAATTTTAAAATGATTACTAATAAATTCTGAACAATGTAAGGTCTGATTCTTCAAATTTCAATATACCACTTTTTACTCATATTTTACTCATTTGTGTAAATCTCGATTTCACAGGGGATTCGGCTCGATTTCCCAAAGTGACAGCTCTAAAAAATCCGTATTTATAACCTATAGATTCAGTAAATGTTGCAATTTTGGTAAGTAATTGTTGCAACCATCACTGTCGAACATTCGTTAAATCACTGTATTTCTTGATTTTAGATGATCTACAGAGCGCAAATCGCACTCGATCCCCACTCATTCTGCCGTATTTACCTGTTTCTTATTGAGTATATGTACCTATTTGATTTCTAAAACCTTCCATTTACTTTTGAACTGAAGATTAACTTGAATAAAATGGACCAAAAACTACCCCCAAAATATCCATTATTGCAAGAAATTAATGTCCCTGAC
>JBNKGN010000304.1:0-4402 GCA_050289845.1 Crocinitomicaceae bacterium
GGATATTTCATTGTGGACAGTATTTTCTTTCATGGAGCTATAGAACGATACCACGACACGGTTAAGAAAAATCTAGAAAACCAGGATTTACTTGATGAAACACCATAGGTTTCACTACACTTTTTCCACTAACAAACGCTGAGAAACGTCGTGACTTAAAGTGAAAGCCACACCGTCGTTCTTTGCTACTTTAATGCTTTTATCAAAGGCCTCAATACGCAAAATTTCAATCACCGTACCTAGTTTAATTTCCTGACGATTCAAATAATGCAGAAATTCTTGCGAGCTATCCTTGAGGGCACAAATCCGCACCGAACTTCCTTGAGCCACGTCTGCAAGTAAAATCAAATTGCGCGGTTTGATTACTCCTTCCTTATCTGGAATCGGAGAACCGTGTGGATCCATGGATGGAAAGCCCAACAATTCGTCCATCCGATCGAAAAACCCATCGATTTGAACGTGTTCAATTTCCTCGGCAATGTCATGTACTTCTTCCCAACCAAACCCCATGAATTTTTCTAAAAACATTTCCGTCAAACGGTGCTTTCGAATAATCAACGCTGCAGTTTTGCGTCCTTTTGCCGTCAATTTTAGGGGCTTGTATTTTTCGTAGATCACCCATTTTTCCTCTTGCAAACGTTTTACCATACTGTTCACTGTTGGAATACTCACGTGCATTTCCTTGCTCAATTCAGAAAGAGAGATGCTTGGATCGTTGCGATCCAAATAATAAATGGCTTTGAGGTAATTTTCTTTGACGTTGGTGGCCATGGGACTGAATATGTTTTCAAAAGTACGAATTCTGATCAATACATTTTGTTAGATCACTCTAACTTTATACATTTGCAATTATAACTTCAAAAATATTCCTTTTGAAACATTTATTCATTGCCGTATTCCTTTCTCTTCCAACACTGCTCTTCTCGCAACATACGTTAACCGGTAGCGTGATGTCGGAAGGACTCCCTGTTGCGCAAGTCACCTTGAAACTGAAAGGCGAAGGCAACGGCGCCGTAACAGATGCTTCTGGAAATTTTGAAATTAAGAATGTACCGCATGGATCGCACCTATTGGTGATTTCCCATCCCAATTACGCGTACTATGAATCGCCCATCGTAGTCACAGATAGCATTTCAACGCTTGTTCTAAACATTGAACTTTTCGACAACCCCTTGCTGGTAGATCAGGTTGTGGTAACCGCCACACGTACCGACAAACGGCGCACTGATGCCCCTGTCATCGTTGGGGTCATCAATAGCCAAACATTGGAGCAAGTGCAGGCCTGTTCGCTTTCGGAAGGTTTGAAGTTCCAACCCGGATTGCGTGTGGAAACCGACTGTCAAACGTGCAATTACACCCAATTGCGCATGAACGGATTGGCGGGCGGTTATTCTCAAATTTTAATTAACGGTCGACCGATTTTTAGCCCACTGACTGGATTGTACGGATTGGAACAAATTCCAACGAACATGATCGATCGTATAGAAGTTGTACGCGGCGGTGGATCGGCTCTTTTTGGCTCAAGTGCCATCGGTGGAACGGTCAATGTGATCACAAAACTTCCGAAAAAAAATGCATATTCCATTTCCAATAACCTCCAATTCATTGGTGGAAAAACATTGGACAACGTACTTGCAGGAAATGCTACAATCGTCAACGATCGAAAAACTTCGGGCATCTCCTTTTTTGTCAACAATCGCAATCGCGAAACATACGATCACAACAACGACGGTTTCTCGGAACTTCCAGAACTTAAAAATCTATCGTTTGGTACCACACTATTTTTCCTTCCGAAAGAAGATCAAAAACTCGAATTAAGCTACAGTCGCATGCACGAATACCGCTACGGGGGAGAAATTATCGAAAAAGAAGCCCATTTTGCAGCGCAATCCGAAGAACGGGTGCACGACGTTTCAATCGGAAGTTTGGATTATCAAATCAATTTTAACGAGAATCGCTCTTCTTTCATTTTCTATACTGCGGGACAATACACCAGACGTTCGCATTATACCGGGATTCTCCCTGACGATAGTCTTGAAATTCAACAACATTATGCGACGCCGCCATACGGGAATTCAACAGTTGGTACGATTCAGTTCGGCACACAATTCAACCATCGATTTAAACATTTCTTTTTCGGAAAAAATAGCATCACCGCCGGCAGTGAATGGGTATACGACGCTGTTTACGACGCCATTCCTGCTTACCACTATCTAATCGACCAAACCACAAAAAACCTGGGAATTTTCCTTCAAAGCGATTGGGAAATCACACCGAAATTGGCGTTGCTTTTGGGCGTGCGTGCCGATCAACACAATTTTTTAAATCAACCTATTTTAAGCCCCAGAACCTCCATAATGTATACCTTGAAAGACGCATTTCAATTTCGTTTCACATGGGCAAGAGGATTTCGCGCGCCGCAAGCTTTTGATTCGGACATGCACATCGCTTTTGCTGGAGGAGGTGTTTCAAGAATTACCCTTGCGAACAATCTTTTCGAGGAAAAATCGAACAGTTGGAGCGGCTCAGTGAACTACGACAAGTCAGGAAAACATTTTATTGCAGGATGCACACTGGAAGGGTTCTACACACAACTGGACGGTGCATTTTATTACCACCCTTTGGGCGAAGATGCCTTTGGAGAAGTCTTTGAAAAACGCAATGGTGACGGTGCCACAGTGACCGGTATTAGTTTGGAAGCACGTGCAAATTGGAATCAAAAATTGGAATTAGAATCGGGATTTACGGTACAGTCCAGTCGTTTTCACAGTGCCGTTTCGTACAGTGATGTTTTAGAACGCACAGACAAATTTCTGCGCACTCCAAACAACTATGGGTATGCTACATTATTTCTATTCCCCAAACAACGTTTCAATGCTTCGATCAATGCGGTTTATACAGGATCGATGTCTTTAGTGCACTTTGGTGGAGCCCCAGAACAATTTCAAGACGAATACATGACTACAAACGCCTTTTTAGAAGCGAATTTACGCGTCGCTTATGCGTTGAAATTTGAAAACGGCCAAACCCAACTGCAATTCTTCGGCGGGATAAAAAATATTTTGAATGCTTATCAATCGGATTTTGACAGCGGGAAAAATCGCGACAGCAATTACATTTATGGTCCAGCACAACCCCGAACAATGTTTCTTGGACTAAAATGGTCATCACTTTAAGAAAAATGAAGGAAAACGCTATTTTTATGCAGTGAAAAAACGCCTGAATAAAGTACTAAAATGGACCCTCTTTTACACCTTGGTCACTTTCGTTTTTTTCGAAGGTTTGCTCTGGATTTTGGGCTATCGTCCTTACACAAATGAAGATTACAAGGTACATTCCTCTCCCGAATTACCTTACATTGGAGACTCAAAATTGGGCATTCAACTGCATGAAGGCACTTTCACACTAACACTCAATAACGCCATCACTTTTACAGCGACTCATCAAAAAAATGGAGAGCGTTTGATCCCTTTTTGCGGTGCCGACACCCTGCCTGAAGTAGTATTTCTTGGTTGTTCGTACACCTACGGATATGGGGTGAATGACAGTGAATCTTTTCCCGCTTTATTGCAAGCTCAACACCCCGATTGGCAGGTGCGAAACGCTGCCGTTGTTGGATATGGAACTGCGCAACATTTACTCCAACTGCGCGAGAAGCTGAACACCGACCCTCCTGCGTGCGTGTTACTTTCCTTTTCTTCCGTGCATTTTATTCGAACGGTTTTGTCGCAAGAGTATCGGGCCAACTTACGCATTGGATACAGAAGGTCGACGGACGAAGTCGATCACCGAATGGACGGTGCACTGTTTCCTTACATGATCGAATGCGGTAAAATTCGCTATCAAACCTGGGAAGATATGTACCCTGAAATCTGGGGGCGTTATACATTTGCTTCGGCAAATTTTCTGCAATCGCGATACGACCATTCGAAAGAACCCGATTGTGATCCCGTTGAAATAACAGCCTGCATTATCAAGGAAATGGCGACACTCTGTGCAGAAAAAAATGTTGCCTTTGGTGTCGTTTGTTTGGATAGTTCGACAGAAACACGAAAATTGCAAAAACAGCTGCCACATATTGCCTGGAAAAATATCGGGTTCTCATTCAACAATAAAAAACTCACGCTTTGGCCACACGACAGTCATCCGAATGCGAAAGGACATGCTACCATTGCGAAAGGCGCACGTCCATTTATTGAAAAACTGATGGCCGATGTTTAAGAAACGAACAGTGCTATTCGCGCTCATGTACGCCGTGATCCTCGCCGCTGGATACTTGAGTACGGGCATTCCTTTTCAGAGTGATCCCGACCCGTATGCACTGATTCCTGAAGTCGATCGCCAAGAACTCGAAACCTTCGAAAAAGCCTTCAATCAAGGAGAACCGATGGTGGTTATAGTT
>JBNKGN010000305.1:0-4386 GCA_050289845.1 Crocinitomicaceae bacterium
CATTAGCTATACTTGACCGACAGAAGATAGGCCTATTTATTTTTCATGAGCTAATTTGGCCGATAGAAGTTAATGAATTCTTGAGTAATTTTTATCGGCACGGAAAATAGTTAATGAATTCTTCCAAGCGAACAGCATCCGGATGGGGCAATACGTTGCGTCGAATCATGCCGCGAACGTCACTGTATGAAGCGCCGTCTACATCAATACTAAAGGTAGATTGTGGTTCGGTTTTCACTTTAATGAATTCGTTTTCATTAAACGGTTCGTACGTGGCGCCATGGCTTTCTTCAGGTTCCGTCCAGCCATAAGTGATATCGTAAATAGCTTGCTCGTTTTGCGGAGATTGGGACGAAGACCAATTCGTATTTAATTCATTGGAGACAGAAATGTTGTAGGATACGCAACCTTGTGTTGTCAACGAGGCATAATCGGGCGAGTTGTCATATGCTGCCAGTTCAATTTTTTTGTAAGAGAATGCCTCTTGCTGCGTTTTTTGCTTCTCTTTTCGTAAAACCGTTGAAGGGCTGCGTACTTCATTCGGTGCTTGTTGGTCAGCAACATTTTTTTCCTGATTGCTTGCGATGGATTTCGTCTCCTTGTTTGAAGAATAGACGGTATTTGTATTATTGAACGCAATAACTGTAATTAGCACTGCTGCCGCGGCACCTGACCAAATATAAATGCGTTTTCTTCTTTTGGGTTGATCCAGTTTTGTTTCTACTTTCGACCAGAGATCTTTAGGTGTTTCGAACACATCGTATTCTCCGTTATATTCTTGATTTTTCATGCCTCAATTTTTTGTGTAATTAAACCTTTGAGCAGTTGCTTCGAACGACTCAATTGTGATTTGCTAGTGGACACAGAGATCTCCAGGTGAGAGGCAATTTCCTCGTGGCTCAATCCTTCAAAATAGAACAGCGTGAACACTACGCGACATCCTTCGGGAAGTTCCAGCAAGGAAGTGTTCAATTGCAACATTAATGCAGTGAGGTCTTCCGTGTCTTCTTGGTTCTCATGCGCAATTTCGGTTTCGGGCAGGTCATAATGAACAGGTCTGCGATGCAGGTGATTAATCGACCGGTTGACCATGATTTGTTTTGCCCAGGCGCCGAAAGTCGATTTGTAAGCAAAGCTATCTAGCTTTCGAAAGATTTCGATAAAAACTTCTTGGGTAACGTCTGCTGCATCATCTGTATTCCCTAGAATCCGAACTCCGATGTTGTAGAGCGCTTTACTATACAAATTGAAAAGCGATTTCTGTGCGTGACGTTCCCCTTTTTTGGAAGCTTCGATCAAATCGCGGTGCATGTGAACTATTTCTTTCATCTATACTAAAGACACGGGCTTTTTTGAAAGGTTGGAAGGAAGGTAGTGATTTTTGAAGAATAAATTTTAAGCAAATCTTCGCATCGCTGCTGTTGCCGTCTGGATGTAGATAACAAAAAAAAGACGCCCCGAATTGAGGCGTCTTCCTAGAAAAAATCATTGGTTTATTTTTTTACAACACGAACAATCGCTTTTTGGTTGTATTGATCTTTCAACTCAACAAGGTAAATTCCTGCTGGCTCTTCGATCGTCATTTCCAATCGCTTTGTTTCTAGTGCCGAAGTTGTCGAAACAATTTGTCCAGAAACACTGTACACCGTTATTGAAATGTTGTCTTGTACGTCTGAAAATTCAACGACAAAATCACCATTCGTAGGGTTGGGATAAAGATTGAAATCAGTTCCAAACAGGTTTTCGCTCAAACCAATATTTGTGATAGCGACGCAAGCAGAGGTGTCTGTACAACCACCATTGTCAGTAATAACGACAGCGTAATTTCCATTTGCAGTGGCAGTGAAGGATTGAGAGGTTTCTCCTGCGATAGGAGCATTGTTATTATCACAATCAATCCATTGGTATGTCATGCCAGCAAGGTCTGCCGAGATAGTAAAATCAGTGGTTGTTGTGCTCACATTAACGGTGTTAATGGTTAAGTCGAGCGTTATAACTGAGTCACAACCTGCAGAATTTGTGATGGTCCAAGTCGCCGTATTGTTAGAAGCGGTGTAGGTGTTACTGTCAATCCAGGTGTAAGAACCACATGCTACCTGTACATCAGTTGCAGTGCTTGGATTGGCAATTGTTAAGTTTAGCGTAACCACCAATGAATCACATCCAAAAGAGTTCGTCAAAGTATGAGTAGCTGTGTTGTTGGAGGTAGTGTAAGTGTTACTATCAATCCATGTATAAGATCCACATGCGAACACAGTGTCTGTCTCTGCGGTTGCATTGTAAATTGTTACTGAAACAGTATCCATAACAACAGCGCAGCCAATGTTATGCAATTCTACAGTATACAATCCACTTGTTGTGAATGTTTCTGTTGCTGATGTTGTTCCTGTAGACCAAATAATCGAGTCTGCAGGGTATGTTGTTAATAGTACCGATCCACAACCAGCTGTATCTGGCAAGTTGGAAAATGGAAGTTCATTGATAGTATATGTTACAGTTAAGGAGTCGTTACACGGTTTAACTGACGCACTGCTTGTCGACAAATAGTAATTCACGTTGTAGGTTCCAGCCATCGTAAAGTTAGCCGCAGACAATAAAGTGATCGTATCTGTTGCTCCAGCTGCTATATCAATAATTGTTGTTTCACATGTTTGTGGAAAATCACCGTTGAAACAGATTGCATAATCCGTAAAATTTGCTGTCGCTGTACCATTATTTCTAATGACAACTTCGATAGCTTCACTGGTAGGTAATGAAGTACATGTCGGCGTACTTAAAGGAGAAATGACTTCTACTAATTCAAGCTCAAAGAAGTTTGCATCCCCAATGTACACATTATCGATTCCAACTCCTTCTCGAGTTACTGAACCATCCGAGCTCATAACAAAACGAATTTGCACGTCAGAACTACCAGCTGCACCTGTAAGTTGTGCTGATGTTTCTGTCCAAGCCGTAGTGTTGTTATCCCACCATTGATTTCCAAGGTCGTTATACCAATTCAATCCTGGTCCCATTACCTTTTGCCATGTGGTACCGCCATCTGTTGTCATTTCCACCCAAGTTTCATCACAACAATTTTCCAAATCACGGAACATATCAAACTTGATAATTGGATCGGTCACAATACCAGAAAAATCAAATATCGGCGTGTAAATATATTCAACTAAAGAGTTATCGTAAAATCCGTCAAGATTGGTAACTATCGCATTGTTTGAACAGTTGGAATTTGCACTAGAAAATAGAGGTGTTGTAGGTAGACCGTGTTCCCAAGTGAGTCCAAATGTGAACCAATCACCGTTACCAGCTTCAAAATCTTCTAAATAAGGGAAGTTAGAGATGACAGGAAGAACATTTACTTGAATTGACAAAGTATCGTTACATGGCTTTGAATCTGGTGCCAACATTGAAAGATAAAAGTCTATATCGTAGATGCCCGGAGCGCTCATATCAGCTGTTCCTAGTAATACCAGTGTATCAAGGGTGTTTCCTGGAATATTCGTAATAGTTGTTTCACATGCTTGTGGTAAATCACCGTTGTAACAGATTGCGTAGTCCGTAAATGGCACCGTTGTAGTACCGTTATTCGCGATAACAACAATAATTGGTTCATTGCTTCCAAAACCATATCCAGACGTTGGAGATAACACTTCAACGAGTTCCAAATCTGTATAGGTTCCATCATTAATAGTGATGTTGTCAACTCCCACGCCTTCTTGTGTAACAGATCCGTCAGAACTAAAATAGAAACGCAATTGCACATTAGCAATACCTGCTGTACCAGGCAAAGTAACCATTGCAGTTTGCCATCCAGAAGTGTTGTTATCCCACCATTGATTTCCAAGGTCGTTATACCAATTCTGACCTGGACCTATAACTTTATTCCAGGTTGTCCCGCCATCTGTACTCATTTCAACCCACACTTCGTCACAGCACGACTCCAATTCTCTAAAAATGTCAAATCGCAATGAAGGGTCAGTAGCGAAGGAACTAAAATCAAATACAGGCGAAGTCAAGGTGTTATTTGCACTGTTCGAATAGTTCCCCGTGAGGTTTGTTACAAATGCATTATTAATACAATTCGTATTCGCGACGGTCATTAGAGGCGTAGATGGGATTCCTACTTGCCACAAAGTTCCTGATGGTGTCCAACCGCCATTCCCTGATTCGAAATTTTCCGAATACGGGAAGGAAGTGATTTGCGCAATACTAGTAGTTCCTAGCAAAATCGCTGTTAAAAAAAGTAGTTGTTTAATCATGTTGAAATAGTTTTTGTAAAAGTAAAAGATAAAGTGAATGCTGTACTGCATTCGTTGTGAAAAAAGTGCTTTTTTTCACAAGCACGGGATAACGTGTGTCTTAATTGAGAAGTTGAATGACTTTGATGTC
>JBNKGN010000306.1:0-4378 GCA_050289845.1 Crocinitomicaceae bacterium
AACCGACAATCGAAATTTCCTGATTGGAGTGTAATTTGCTCAACGCCTGTTGAATGACTTCCTGCACGGAAATACACGTCGGTTGAATCTGCCAACCAAAAAAATCGGTTCCGTCGTAACTCAAGGTGATAAAATACCGCTGCATGCCACAAATATAAGGGAATTAAAAAGTCCCGACTCGCGACTTCCAAGAATAGAGGGATTGCCGTGAACCGGGACGTTTCAAAAATGTTGGTGTCCTTTATTTCGGAAATTCGAAGGTGCTCATGTCGATTTCATACACATCGATACTCGCTTTGTTTCCTATGATTTCCAATCCAGCAACGTAGCCTTTTTTCAATTTGCTGGAATACACGAAGTGCGTATCGTTATTCACTGTGTTGATTCCGTTACCTAGATTCACTGGGTCGCTCCAGCTATCACCCAAATTGCGTGAGACATAAATGTCTGTGCCACCCATCCCTTCCAATCCGTCGGAACTAAAAAATAAGTACTGACCATCAGGGGTGATGTAAGGTGTGGTTTCGCGTCCAGGCGTATTGATGTTGTCTGGAAGTGGTTTTGCAGTTCCCCAATTTTTGCCTTCGCGCTGAACCATGTAAATGTCCGTAGATTTTTTCTCGCCCTTGCGATCTGACACAAAAAACATCATGTTTCCGTCGGCAGTTAAGGTTGCTGCACCATCGAAAAAGGAGGTGTTGATACTTTTGTTTTTAATCGGTTTCGGAGAATTCCATGTCCCTTTATTGTTCATTTTGATCTCGCAAATATCAGATACACGGGTGGTCTTTTTCTCATTAGTCATTTCCGTATTTAAGGTCATTACTCCCCAAAGCTCGTCAGGAGAGAGGTAGTTCAACGCATCAAATCCTTCCGAGTTCAATTTTCCAAGTTCATTGGAAACGGTTTCCCAGGATTCCATTTCTTCATCGTACACGGCGCGATAGGTGTCCTCAAAATAACGTTGATCGTCGGGGTTAATTCCTCCGCCCGTGGTGTTGGAGCGTCGTGATACAAAGTATAGAACGGTGTCTTGTCCTGTCAAAACGATATTGTAATCGTCATATCCTGAGTTGATCTCACCTTTGATGCGAACGCGTTCAAATTTTGCTTCCGTTTCCAGTTGCGCTTTTGCAAAGTGACACTGATCGATATTGTGTTGAATCAAAAGTTCGTTGGAACGCATTTTTGGAAGCAAATCAATGGCTTTTTGATATTCGATAATCGCCGTGTCAAGACTTCCCAATCGATGGTAAGAGAGCCCAAGGATATAATGGATTTCATCGTCGACGTTTTCTTTCGCCATTTCAATAGCCTCATTACCGTATTGCAAGGCATAACCGTAATTATCCATGCGATAGTGGCATTTACTGATCCAATAAAGTGCTTTCCAACTATAAGGGTCTTTCACAGAGGCTTGTCGGAATTTAATAAGCGCGTCGCGTACTTTTCCATCAGCATATGCCGTTTTTCCTTCTTCGATAAGGTATATGGCTGCAGAACGGTCTACCAACGAACTTGTGGAGTCTGGTGGTATGTTATTCACTTCCATTCCGAAGGTGATATTTACGCTCAAAACGAACAATCCAATTAAGGCAATACGATACAATTGGGTCATAGCTTTCATAGTTTTGTAGTGGTGCTTGCTGCAAATGTTATGCAAATCAAGCGAAAATTCCTTTTTCTCAGGGTATTATTCCTCTAAATTATTGATTTTTTGCGAGTATACGTTTGTTTTTAGGTCGACCAGGTCATCCATGGCAATCGTCGCGGCAACAATTGCCAAGATGGGAGCGGCAGAAGCGCAGAGCCATAAGAGGAGATGTTTTGAGAATCGTAAAAACTCGAAGTTGGACCAATCGAACAAAGCGCCGACGTCAACAGGCACGAAAATGAGCAGCGAATACACACTTCCGATGGCGACCGTTAGTCCCCGATGGTCACGAACAAAAGTGATACTCTGATCCATGTCCAGGCGACGTCGCTCGTTGATGTAATCCAAAAAGCCGAAACCATAATAAAAGCATCCCACCAAAAAACTGAGATAAAAAATGGGCGAATGCGAGAAATCGTCTCCTCCAACCAAATAGGCAACGATCAAGATGATCACGAAGATCAAATATTCCCACATCATGTTTCGAACAACAATGCGCATTGCTCTTTTAATATCATGTACCAACTGCTGAAAATCGAAAGGGTAGGTGTTTCCCGTAAGAATTTTCTCTGTTTTCATACTGAGCGATGAAAGCAATGGCGAAAGGATGATTACCACAAGGTATTTTGCGAATTTCATTAATAACAGCGCAATCGAAATCTCAATCATAATATAAATGAGATACCAGACGATTTCATTCATGTTTTCGGCTGCAGGCGGTGTGTAATGGTTGCGAATCATTTCTCCGATTTTGTAAATCACAAGCATCAATCCCGCAGGAATGAAAAAGAACCAATAGAGTTTGTGCTCTACTATAAATTTGATCGCCTTTAGATAAGACTTGTAACCGAAGAATAGATTTTTGAGAAATCGCATATTCAAAAATAAACAAAGGATTCAAAATCTGATAGTTTCTAAGGTATTTGTATCTTTGCGCTTTCATTTATTGTACATCGTATAACCCAAAAGGTATGACTTTCAGTAGCTTAACTGCCATTTCTCCGATTGACGGAAGATATCAACGAAAAACCAGCGAACTCCAACCCTATTTTTCAGAATTCGGATTGATCAAATACCGCGTAATCGTTGAGGTCGAGTATTTTATCGCAATGGTTGAATCAGGCGTTGCGCCACTGGCGTCTTTTCCAAAAGAGCAATACGATGCATTGCGTGAAATTTGTACCAACTTCTCGGAAGCCGATGCCAATTGGATCAAGGACACCGAAAAAGTGACCAATCACGATGTAAAAGCAGTGGAATATTTCGTTAAAGAGAAAATGGCTGCGCTTGGATTGGATGCCTATCTTGAATTTATTCACTTCGGATTGACGTCGCAAGACATTAATAACACGTCGATTCCTTTGTCATTGAGAGATGCGGTGATCAATGAGTACATGCCCTTGTTGGATCAAGTGATTGATAAATTGGATGGTTTGGCAACGGAGTGGAAAGATATTTCCATGTTGGCAAAAACACATGGACAACCCGCTTCACCGACGCGTTTGGGGAAAGAAATTCAAGTATTCGTGGAACGTTTACAGATTCAAAAACGACAATTGGAAGCGATTGATTATTCTGCGAAATTTGGTGGGGCGACAGGGAATTTTAACGCGCATCACGTGGCTTTCCCAGAAAATGATTGGGTAGCCTTTGCAAATAATTTTGTCAATAACATTCTGGGACTGACGCGAAGTCAAACAACTACACAGATCGAGCATTACGATAATTTGGCGGCACTTTTTGATGTCTTAAAGCGTATTAATACCATCATTTTGGATTTGGATCGCGACATGTGGATGTATATTTCTATGGAATACTTCAAACAACGCTTGAAGGAAGGAGAAGTAGGGTCATCGGCAATGCCGCACAAAGTAAACCCGATCGATTTTGAAAATTCGGAAGGGAATATCGGTATCGCGAACGCTCTGTATGAGCACCTTGCAGCCAAACTTCCTGTGTCGCGTTTGCAACGAGATTTGACAGATTCAACAGTCTTGCGTACGGTTGGGATGCCATTTGCTCACACGTTCATCGCGTTTAAATCAACGATTGTTGGTTTGGAAAAACTCTTGTTGAATACGGCGGCTTTCGATGCGGATCTTGAGAAGAATTGGGCAGTAGTTGCTGAGGCGATTCAAACGGTATTGCGTCGTGAAGGATTTCCAAAGCCTTATGAAGCGTTGAAGGGACTGACAAGAAAAAATGAAGCAATCACTAGAGAAACTGTGCATTCTTTTGTAGATTCGTTAGATGTGTCCGATGCGCTGAAAGTAGAGTTGAAAAAAATTACACCTCAAAATTATACGGGGATTCAATTGGTGAAGTAGCATTGGACTGGTTTTTGAAGTCGAATGTCTGTGAAACACATCCTTTTAGTTTTTTTTATTGGTCTGGCAGAAATGGTCAGTGCACAATCCTACGATGTAGATTGGGGGGAATTGCAAAGTTCAAATGGACGTTTGATCTATGCCTTACCGAGTACGTCCGGTGAGTTTTATGCCCTTCGGTGGACAGGAGGTCGTTTGTTGGGAAGCTATCAGGTGTCACGCCATGAAAATATGGCTCAGGTAGCGCGCGGTAAAATCTCTTTACAAGCAGCTGGAAGTATCTCGACCTTTGAAGGTGCTCGTGTCATCGGCGGTAAATTGATCGCCTTTCTTTCGGACCGTCGTGGCGACAAACGCTTGTTTTACATGCAAGAGTACGATACGGAACTTGAGCGTG
>JBNKGN010000307.1:0-4371 GCA_050289845.1 Crocinitomicaceae bacterium
TCTACCTGATCGCCTGTGAGAACACTCCAAAATCCAACGTGGGCAGTCATCTGTTTCATTGAGATGAGATTGACGCCTTTGAATTTTCCTTTTCCAATCAGTTTGGTGTCGTACAGTTGTACGGTCATGTTTGGGAAGGTACTGAAGAACGTAAGATCGAAATCACCTACAACCAATTCGGCCGTAAGGTTTTTGTTGACTTCATCCACCACCATTTCCTTGATTTGATCCTTAAAAATGATCGGAATAAGAATCAAAAGGATAATGAGAACCAAGAAGGTGATTCCTGTCCACTTCAGTATTTTCTTCAAATATTTCTTCATGACGTAAGTTATTGCTTTACCAAAGAATCAAAGATAAAATAAACCACCAATTAGAAAGGGAGAGGAGCCTTTATAAATGTTAAAAATCTTTGATTTCAAAATTGCCGACTTAAAACGTATTATCTCCTTATCTTTGTGTCGAAATTCAAACATTAATGGAACGAATTGCCCAAGAAGTCTTCTCAATGCGCATGATGGTTGTCGCATTGTTCGTTTTCCTTGTTTCTATCGGTCTTGCGACTTTTGTGGAAACAGTATACGACACCCAAACTGCAAAAATAATGGTCTACAACGCTGGATGGTTCATGTGGTTGTTGACCTATTTAAGTGTTGGGATGATCGCTAACATCTTCCGCTATCGAATGTTTCGCGCGGAAAAGATTGCCACACTGACATTCCACCTTGCTTTTATCATAATGATCATCGGAGCGGGCGTTTCGCGCTTTTGGGGATTTGAAGGTTTAATGGTCATTGGAGAAGGAGAGACCGTAGCGCACATGTTTAGCTCGGAGCCGTATTTGTCGGTGAAGGTAAGCAGCGATGTTACGGGAATCCAATTTGACCGCCTTTCGTATATGTCTGAAGCGGTGAATAACGATTTTTCGGAACCGTTTTCCTTTAATGATGGAAAAAACAAACCACACGAAGACATGTCGATCGAATATGTCGATTTCCGCAAGAATATGATCGACAGCCTTGTGCAAAATGACTCGATAGATCAAATGGCACTTGGAATTGCGACCAATGGGGTTAAACCAAATTATGTCGAAGAAGGTGGCTTTTTAATGGTAGACGATGTGGCGATCTCTTTTGAGAAGAAAAATGCCATGCCCGGAGTGTACATCTGGAAAGAAGGCAATAAATTGAAGATGAAGGGAGCCATGCCGATGCGTTCCATTGCCATGAGTGAATTGCAGAAAAGCGATCGCGTGAATGGCGTAAACGATTCGTTGTACACGAATATTCCGACAGACTCAATCGTCACACTCCAAACTGCTACCCTGTATGATTATCAGGGACGTCAGTTTGTGTTGAAAGAAGTAAAAAAACACGCCAAACAAATGTTGGTTAAGTCCAAAATCAAAGATGCGGGCATGGATTATTTGTTGGTGCGTCTTCGCGATGGAAAAAAAGACACTGTGGTGGAACTTGGTGGAGGTCTTGGAACAATTCAACGCTTTCAACGTTTTGCTTTTAATGGACTGATTTACGAAATGGCGTATGGTTCCAAAGCCATCGAAATGCCTTTCGAAGTTTTGTGTAGAGATTTTCAATTGGACCGTTATCCTGGGTCGAATAACCCTTCGTCGTTTGCGAGTGAATTGACCATTATTGATAAAAAACGAAACAAGCGAATTAACAAACGACTCTACATGAATCATGTGATCGATTATCAGGGTTATCGATTGTTTCAATCAGGATACGAACCTGATGAATCGGGGACACATTTAAGTGTGAATCATGATTGGTGGGGAACGAATATTTCGTATTTGGGGTATTTACTCATGGGATTGGGAATGGTACTTTCATTGATTGCTCCAGCTGGACGTATGCGCGAATTGATCCGTTTGATTCGCAAGAATGCCGAAAAAAGCACCACGATCAACGGGTTGGTTTTAGCGATGGCATTGTCAGGTGCAACTGTAGGATTCGCGCAGGATTCGACAATGATGGAAGATCATTCAGGTCACGACCATACCGCAGCAGATCATGTTGATCACAGTGGAGAAGCTATGGCTCCGCCGCCGAAAGGGGAATTGATCATAATGTCGAAGGAGCATTCGGATAAAGCGGCTTCGTTGATTGTTTTGGACAAAGACGGAAGGTTTTTGCCTTTGCATACGATGTGTGACAAGATCTTGCGAAAGATTCACCGAGGGAATTCATACAAAGACTTCAATGCTGTTCAAACGGTCATCAGTATGCACATGTACCCGAACTATTGGGCGCATGAAAAAATGATTTACATTTCATCCAAAGGGGGATTGCGTGAGCTTTTAGGTGTAGATACGTATGCATCCTTCCACGATTTGTACGATTGGAAAACGAAGGAATTCAAACTGACAAAATTGTTCAATGAGGCACATCAAACGATGGAGTCGAAACGCAATGAACAACAGAAACAACTGATCAAATTGGGGGAGAAGTTCGAGATCATGTTGAATATCTTTAACCGGGATTGGGTGTTTATCCGTTTACTGCCGATTGCTGGAGAAGATCCACACAATTGGCGTCCGATCATGCATCACGCGATTGAATCCGAGGAATTTACGACATCAATTGCTTATTTCGGTGCATTGAATGACGCAGCAATGGGCGGTGATTATTCCGTGGCTGACGATAATCTTGAGAAACTTAAAAAACTGCAACGTGCGAAAGGAGGGAAGGACATTCCTTCAGAAAATATCATCGCCATTGAAATCCTTTATAACAAAATGGATGCCGTTTGGAATTCAGCAATGGCATATTTTACACTCGGATTTGTTCTCTTGCTTTTCTTCTTGATTAAGACCTTGTCACTTACCCGAAAACCAAAGCGAATTTGGTCGCTTTTGGAAAAGACCGTCTTCTGGGCAATCATTGTTGTTTTTGTCTACCATGGGGTTGCCATCTTATTCAGAGCCTTGATCGCTGGTCATGAACCGTGGAGTAACGGTTATGAAGCCCTGGTATTCATTGCCTGGATCACAGTACTTCTAGGGATCATCTTTTCGAAAATCAATAAAGTGATTCTGGCAGGAGCAGCATTGGTAGCCTTCTTCTTGCTTTTCGTTTGTTCCATGAACATTCTCGATCCTGAGATTACGAACTTACAACCTGTTTTGCAATCGTATTGGTTGATGATTCACGTTGCGATTATCACTGCAAGCTACGCACCACTGGGACTTGCTGCGATTATTAGTTTGATCAATATGGTCTTGTACACCGTGCGCTCGAAAAACACCCACAAGGATGTGACCTTAATTATCAAGGATTTGACGTATATCGCCGAGTTTACAATTACCATTGGTGTAGTTATGCTCACCATTGGAACCTTCCTTGGAGGGATTTGGGCGAACGAATCCTGGGGGCGTTATTGGGGGTGGGATCCAAAAGAAACGTGGGCACTTGTTGCTATTTTGGCATACGCTGTGATTCTTCACTTGCGATATATTCCCGCGCTGAAAGACAAATTTACGTTCAACGTTGTCTCTTTCTGGGGTTATTCCACGATCTTATTTACCTTCTTTGGAGTGAACTTTTATCTTGTTGGGTTACACTCGTATGCGAATGGAGAAGGTCTTGCGGAATTCCCTTCATGGTTGGGCTATGTCATGGCCGTATTCTACATCTTTACTGAAATTGCATCGTTCCGAAACCAACGTTTCCTATCCAAAGGTGGACCGATAGCTCTTAAACATTACACGAAGAAAATCACTATTTTGGTTTCGATGATGGCAATCATTGTACTGATGATGTTGTGGTTTGGTGTTTCAGATTTCGCAACCGTTGGTTTAAATACATTAAAAATCTTAGCTGTAGTCATCGGTACGAATGCCGTATTGTTTGTTATCGGTAATTCGAGCAGTGCAAATTCAGACAAAAAATTGGAGGAACGATGAAATTAGATATTCTCGCTTTTGCGGCCCATCCCGATGATATCGAGCTAGGTTGTTCGGGAACGTTAATGAAGCAAATCGATGCGGGATTTACCGTAGGAATTGTGGATCTAACGGAAGGGGAAATGGGATCACGAGGCACCGTCGAATCGCGTTACGAAGAAGCGGCGAAAGCATCAGAAATCATGGGGGTTCGATCGCGCATGAATTTAAAAATGCCCGATGGCTTGTTTGAAATCAATGAAGCAAACAAACGATTGATCGTAGAACAAATCCGCTTGTACCAACCCAAAATGGTGCTAGCGAATGCTGTTTCCGATCGGCATCCAGATCATGGAAGAGCCGCTCAATTGGTTTCTGAAGCCTGTTCTGCCAGAAACGTATTTGTCTTAATCCCCTTAGTTCCCAACAATTTTTTTATACCACTTACTTCTAACTTTGTACCCGGT
>JBNKGN010000308.1:0-4349 GCA_050289845.1 Crocinitomicaceae bacterium
GGATTCTGGAATTTGTACGAAATGCGTGAATTTTGCTTCTCGTTGTTGGGAGTGATAGGCAGTGTGTGCTAACATGCTATTAATCTGAAATTTTGTGTACATATTTGAAAAAACAAATTCCCATGGGGGCTGGTTTGGGTGGAGGATCTTCGGATGCAGCGTATGTTTTGAAAGGACTAAACGACTTGTTCGCTTTGAATATTTCGGAAAAGGAATTGGAAGAGTTGGCTGCCATTTTGGGGAGTGACTGTGCTTTTTTTATCAAAGGTGGTGCGCAGCTGTCGGAAGGCAGAGGTGAGTTATTACAGCCGATTTCCTTGAATTTGAGCGGTATGTTTTTGAAGTTGATCTATCCCGATGTTCACATTGGTACGGCTGAAGCCTATGCGAATGTGGAATTTGATGAAGATTGCTCAGGTTACGATCGTTTGACAGAAAGAGATTTTTCGGGATTGCGCAATTCTTTCGAGCACCATGTTTTCGAAAAGTTTCCCGCATTGAGCGCCATGAAACGACAACTGATTGACGAGGGAGCCTATTACGCTGCAATGTCTGGAAGTGGGTCGACGATTTTTGGGTTGTTTTATGAAAAACCGAATGCAGAAGCTTCTCCGAACACCTGGGTGTTATCACTTTAATCTTACAGTTTTACCCATTTTTTCGTTGTTGTGAAGCCATTGTTTGCTGTGGCATAGACGATATACGTTCCACCGGATAAATGGGAGGTGTTTAACACAATATCCAATCCTTTTTCACTTGTTGCTAACACTTCTTGTCCGTGAATATCGAAGACTCGCACAGCGGTCAACATAACGTCACTTTGTATTTTAATTTCATTGGAACCCGGATTTGGGAATAGCGCCACATCGAGATATTGGTTTTCCAGTAATTCTGCTGAATTGTTCGGATCTGCTTCAAAGTGAAAGACACCCCCCAGGTCCTGCCCAACAAACATGTTCAGATATCCATCACCGTCCAAATCTTCAACCCAGAAAGCACTGTAGGCTTCGACATTAATGTCCAAATAGTTCGATGAAACCAAATGAAAACTTTCTCCTTGACCAATGCGATTATCAATGCTGTCAAAATAGAACAAAGTGCCGTCGACAGATCCTGCGAATAATACCGTGGTGTCGTTATGTCTGAAAAAATGAGGTGCTGCCAGTGCATTCGGGTTGAATCCAGCTAAATTGACATTTCCTAATTCGCTGTTGACCAATTCAAAGGAAGGATTGGTGGTGGTGCCAATATTTTCGTAGTACTTGATTTTGCCAGCGCGTGTTCCAATGACCAAATCGAGCAAACCATCGTTGTTCAGGTCAAACAACTGTGGAAAGGCATAGCCTTCGCAGGAAATAGGAGTACCATTATTGTCAGGATACGCCGATTGTGCCGTGTTAAAAACAGCTCCATTTCCTACGGATGAATTTTCATAGTACACGAGTGTTCCGTCTTCAATTCCTAGAAAGAGATCCTCGTCTCCATCGCCATCAACATCTCCGAAAGTTGGCACGCTTCGCAAGCCATAATTCAACTGATCCAGGTTAAGGTAATTGTAATCTACATAGGAGAATTGTGGGGTTGCTGCGGTTCCTGTATTTCGGTAATAGGCAATTGTACTTTCCTTCGCTAAGGTTGGAATGTACCGAAAAAGGTTGGCAACGATCAAATCCTTGAGTCCGTCCTCATTCACATCAAACAAGACAGGAATACTTCCCGTTCCGTGTTCAATCATTTCTTTTTGCAAATAATTCGGCGAGGTGTAAATGAAATTTGGTAGCGCATTCGTACCATTGTTTTTGTAGAAACGGACGCTGTGTTCGTTTTCTGATACATTTCGGGCATTCGGACAAACGACCAGATCTTTGATTCCGTCAAAATCGACATCAACATAATAGGCCGCAGGAAAAAGTTGAATGTCAATGGACGTTGTATTGGACGGAAAAAAATTGTCCTGACTAATCATTGCTGAATTGGTGTTCGGAGCACTTCCACCGTTCATTAAAAGCGTCATCGTAGTAAAGGAGACATCGCCCAATACCAAATCCATCACGCCTGAATTGTCCATGTCAAGAGCCAACACGGTAGAACCCGAGTGCTTTTTTTCCTGGTTTTCATTTGCCCCTGATGTTCGTAAGGGATTGGCAATGTTACCTCCTACACACGGTGAATTTTGATCGTTGAGCGAAATCACATTGGTATTAAAATCTTCTCGGAAAAGTCCCCAACATTCGTTTTGAAGCACATAGATCAATGAATCTGGAACGCCGTACAACTCCATACTTTGGTTTTGATGGTATTCCAAAGTCTCACCCCCCTGGTTGAAGGTCAAGACATCAATATCGCCATCGTTATCGACGTCAAGAATTGCCGGAATATCGGAAGAACTTACATAGAGTTGACTTTGACCGTTGACGTATTCCGAATACAATAGTTCGGTGGTAAGTTCCCACTGCAATCCATTCACGGCATCACCAATGTTTCGGTAGATTTTCAGTCCGCTAATTCCATAAGTCCACAAATCTTTCCTTCCGTCGTTGTCGTAATCGACCATTGTTGCCCGATACCGAAGGTCTGTGGGAAATTTTTCTGCGGCATTGTATGCCAGTTGATAGAAAGGTTGCCCGTTATTTTCTTGCGTAAATACACGTAAATTGTTGGTGCTTCGGTCAAATAAGAACAAATCCATATCGCCGTCAAAATCAAAATCGAAATCAGAGATTTGCGTATAATTAAGTCCACCTCCCCATGCGTTTTCTAAAGGGATGCCACCACGCAATACGGGAATGGAATTATCGTATTCGAATCCAAACTGAGCATGTGCTACTTGCGTAGAAATCAGTATCGAAACAAGGCTGATTTGTTGAAATAAGGATTTTAGCATTCTAAGAATGATGAGGTTTGTTTTGAAAATTAAGAACTTCTAACCAATAAACGAAGCAACTGTCGCAAAAGTTTGTCTGTCTTGGAAGAAATAATTTACAATGAATAAAATCGCAATACTTCTTTTTTCTATCGTTTCAAGCCTTAGTTTTGGGCAAGATAGTGCCAAGGTGTTATTTATCGGGAACAGTTACACGTATGTGAATGACCTGCCACAATTGTTAACAGATTTAGCGGCTTCCCTTGGTGACAACGTGTATCACGACGATCAGACAATGGGAGGAGCGACTTTTCAAACCCATGCGAACAACGCTGCTACTTACACAAAGATTCATGCGAATGTTTGGGATTTTGTTGTACTTCAAGCACAAAGTCAGGAGCCGTCGTTTCCCGATTCGCAAGTCGATACCGAAACAGTGCCTTATGCCATTCAGTTGGCCGATAGTGTGTATGCGAATTATTTTTGTTCGGAGGCACTTTTTTTTATGACCTGGGGACGTGAAGATGGTGATCCACAATGGGGACCTATATCAACGTATGACGGAATGCAAGATCGACTGCGAAGTGCCTATATGCGCATGGCAGACAGTGTTCAGGGAGCGGTTGCACCAGTGGGAGAGGTATGGCGTCATGTTCGAACGAATTACCCTGGAATTCAATTGTATTCGGCTGATGGTTCGCATCCGAGTATTGAAGGTTCGTACCTTTCAGCCTGTGCTTTTTATGCTGCCATTTTTAGAAAATCACCCGTAGGAGCGCCATTTATTAGTTCTGTGGATCCAACCGTTGCGGGACAATTGCAAGCTGCTGCGGAATGGGTTGTGTTGGATAGCTTGACACAATGGAATTTACGCCCGATCTCCGAACATACACAAGCGGATTACAGTTTTACGGAAAATTTAGGAGAGGTAGCCTTTCAAAACGAAAGTACCAAAGCACAAACGTATGCGTGGGATTTTGGAGATGGGCAGACGAGTACCGACGAAGATCCAGTCCACATGTACGCAGCGAATGGTGTCTATACTGTAACGTTGATTGCGGAAAGTCCTTGCGATACCGACACGATGTCGTATGATGTTGTGATCAATTCATTAGGGATTCACGATGCGACAAATGCTTCTCTGCGCCTTAAAAATTTGGGCGACGGTATTTTTGAAATTGCCTCGGAAAATATCGAGTGTATTACCGTTTTAAATGCCCTGGGAGAAATTGTATTGAAGACGAAAACGACGACCGTCAATTTATCTGAATTTGCACCAGGAATGTACGTTTTTTCAGTCGCGACTAAAGAAGGCATGGCAACGATTCGGGTTGTTCGGTAAAAGTGCTTATCGGATGTCAAAAAAATCGTCTGACGTTTTACGAACTTTCTTTTTGTGCTGATTGTGATCTTCCTCATGTCGAAAACCGACTGGGCAAACAAGTGTTGCCGCTAGGTTTTGTTCGTTTAATCCAAGTATTTGATC
>JBNKGN010000309.1:0-4307 GCA_050289845.1 Crocinitomicaceae bacterium
TCTTTTTCAAAAGCCATTCGAAGATTAGGATTTTACTAAGATCGATACAAAAAGCGCTCTCGACTGACGAGACTTGTTTATTTTTGATCCAAACAACGAATAAAATCAGCGAACAGAAGATCAAAGTAAAATTACTACATGAGCGAGTTGGAGAATCATATCAAAAGTTACTTTCAAGTAGATGAACAATTCATCACTACTTTGGCAGCGCTTTTTCATGAGGAAACCATCGATAAAAATGATTTTCACACCAGAACGGGCGCTTCAAACAGCCGTTTGAGTTTTTTGAAATCAGGCTTTTTACGTGTTTACCGCCAGGAGGATGAGAAAGAAGTAACCCAGTGGATTTGTTCGCCTGGAGAATTTGCAACAGATTTAAGCACGATCATGTTCGATCAACCAGCTCGTTGGAACATACAAGCAATGACAGATTGTGAATGCTATTCGCTTTCTCATGAGAATTATCGAAAAATCGGAGATCAGATCCCCAATTGGGCAACTTTGGAAAAACGATTCATAGGAAAATGCTTCATCACGCTGGAAGACCGAGTGTTTTCTTTCCTTTCCATGAATGCCGATGAGCGTTACCAGTATTTCTATATGCATCGAAAAGATTTGTTCCTGAATGCACCGCAACATTATGTGGCGTCCATGCTCGGAATGACCCCAGAAACATTCAGTCGCATCCGAAAAAAATTGACTTCTTGATATTTGTCAAGAGAGATCGAGAATCAATTGCAGAATTTTGGAGCATCAATTAAAACACAAAATGATGCGACACGAAATCTCAACCAACATTATCATTAACGCACCAGTAGCAGAAGTCTGGACAGAATTTATCCATTTCGAAAAATATCCCGAATGGAATCCTTTTGTTAAATCAATCGAGGGTGAATTGATCGTTGGCAAGAAGTTTAAAGCCAAGATCGATTCGATGTCTTTTTCGCCAGTATTAAAAAGTAATATCCCAGAAAAATCGTTTTCATGGAAAGGGAAATTGTTATTTCCTGGTATTTTTGATGGGCACCATTCGTTTGAATGTATCGAAAATGAAGATGGTACTACACTTTTTGTGCAGAAAGAGCAGTTTTTTGGAATTCTGGTTCCATTCTTAAGAAAAAAACTCAACACGGAGATCATAAACGGGTTCAATGCAATGAATCGAGCCTTGAAAGATCGGGTAGAAGCAAGTAAGAATGAAAACGTTGCGTGAGTGCCTCGGAAAGGATGGCTTTTAATTCGATTTTAAGACTGTTTTAGCACAAATAGAAGGCAATTTTCACTTGAAAACACCACTTTTTACCGACAAAAATTACCGTAAAAGTCTGAAAATATACCGTTAAATTCATCGAAAGTACGGTTGATACAATGATAACAGCACAATGCTGACGTTGTGAAATAAATTTTATTAAATTTGGCTAAAATATTAAACTTAGAATACGATTAAATTAACCTTTAAGAACATGAAAAAAGTAATTAGTTCTATAGCAATTGCAGCAGCAATGACATTTGGTTTCTCGAATGTAACTTTTGCAGAACCGGAACCAGCGGCGGGTGAGCCAACGGAAAACGTTGTTGAGTCAGAGGATGTGGTAGCTCCTGAAGAAGCCCCAGCAAGTAATGCGGTAGATGAAGAAACGAAAGTTGAAAACGGAGACAAAGAAGCTGATAAAGAGCCTGCACAATTGGGGATTATCGCGAAAATCAAACAAAAATTTATTGAGGGGGATCCTGTTTGGATGTCGCCTGTATTGATCTGTTTGATCCTTGGGTTGGCACTTTCAATCGAGCGTATTGTTTATTTGAACCTTTCTACAATTAACACAAAACGTTTCTTGGATGAAGTAGAAACAGCCTTGAAAAATGGCGGTGTTGATGCAGCAAAAGACGTTTGTCGTAATACACGCGGACCAATTGCTTCAATCTTCTATCAAGGGCTCGATCGCTCCGAAGAAGGTATCGACGTTGTAGAGAAATCAGTGGTTTCCTACGGTGGTGTTCAAATGGGACTTATGGAAAAAGGATTGTCTTGGTTGTCTTTGTTTATCGCCTTGGCACCAATGCTTGGGTTCTTGGGAACAGTAATCGGGATGATTTTCGCCTTCGAACAAATCGTAAAAGATGGTCAAGTATCGCCAATTACAGTAGCGGGTGGTATCCAGGTTTCTCTTTTGACAACCGTATTTGGTTTGATCGCAGCGATCGTGTTACAAGTATTTTACAATTACATCGTTTCTAAAGTAGACGGATTGGTAAATGAAATGGAAGATGCATCTATCTCTCTTGTAGACATGATGTTGAAATACAAGACTGCGAAGTAATTCGCAACTCCTTCCGTTCGTTACTTAATTCAAAAAACAACTAGAAATGGATACTAAGAAATTAAATTTAGCAATGAACATTCTCAAGTTCTCGATTGCCATTGTTGGTGCGATTGCTTGTGTATGGGTCTTGGGAACAAGTCCTGGTTCAGATGCTACCGAAATTGTGAAGAAAGAGTACGCCGAAACAGCGCAAATGTCCTTGGCTATTTACTACACGGTCGTGGTGATTGCTATTGCATTGGCAGCAGTACTGATTTTCTTCTTTATACAACTAATTACCAATAGCAAGAAGACGGTATTGTCGATCATTGGAATTATTGCTGCGGCATTGATTTATGCAATCTTACGCGCAGTAGGAACTTCTGATACCAATGAGTCATTAAACCTTGTCGGAAATTACAAAGTTAGCGATGGTACACTTGCAGCCACAACTGCTGGATTGTACACCGTATTGATCGGAATTGTAGTGGCAATCCTTCTTTGGTTCGTTGGACCTTTCCTACTTGGTAAATACAGAAAATAATAATTATGGCGAAGCGAGAAATTCCTGAAATTAATGCTGGATCGATGGCCGATATCGCCTTCCTTCTTCTAATCTTCTTCCTTGTGACGACGACGATGGATAAGGATGTGGCATATCTTCGCCAAATTCCTAAGAAGCTGGAGAATGCTCCTATACCACCTCCAATTGAGAAACGAAATATTTGTGAGATCAAAGCGAACGCGCAAAATGAGTTGCTTTTTAGAGGGAAACGTTTGTCGGATCCAGATGATATTTCTGAAAAGATTGTAGAATTCTATCGCAAGAACGAAAAATTGTCGGAATCGCAAACAGCAGCAAACATTCAGAATCCTGGGTATGACGGTTATGAATATCCGTTCTACAGTTTCATTACGATGGATCAAATTGTTGCCGAAATTGATAAGGAAGATGCTTTGCTCGTACAAGCAGAGGAAGCGGAAAATGATGATTTCGTTGAGTTCCATGCAAAAGCAATTCGCGATTGGGAGGAAAAACTCAAAGCTTTGCGCACCTTGGGACAAAACGAGTTGAAAGAGATTCACCCGCAAGCACACATTCGTATTGATGTACAGCAAAAAACAGAATACCAACTGTTCGCTAAGATTCAATCCGAAGTGGAAGAAGCAATTTACGAATTGCGGGATGAGGCAGCGCAAAAATACTTCCAGGAATCGTACGGAACCATTAAACAACGTCGTGCGATGGACAAAGCGGATGCGAAAGGCGATCAGAAAAAACTAGATGTTTTGGATGTCTTGTATCCTGCACGTATCATTGAGGTGAAACCTACGAAGTAGACATTTTAAAAGAAAGAATATGTCAAAGTTTAAGAAAGAGAATAAAAAGGCAGCACCAGGGGTAAATACTTCCTCTTTGCCGGATATCGTTTTCATGTTGTTGTTCTTCTTCATGGTAGCAACAACGACGAAAGAATCGGATCCTACGGTAAAAGTGCAACGTCCTGACGGAGTGAGAGCAACAGATCTTACGCCGTACAAACAGCGTTCTGAAATTGACTTTTTATATCTTGGAGAACCAGCCAACAAAGCAAGACTAAAAGACTTCCCTTCGGGATATGCTTTGTTCCTAGACAATGTTGCGCAACCAACTCCAGGTGATTTGTATACCAGTAATTCAGTTGCCCGTTGGAAACTGGATAAAAAGGAAAGCAAGCCACCAAGAATGAAAGAACCGATTCAAAATGTAATTACATGTATCAAGGCGGATAAAGGTGCGCCTTCATTCATGATTTTTGATATCAGAGATCAACTGGAAAGTATTAATGCTTTGTCAGTTGCATATGCCGTAAATGATAAAACGGCGAATTAATCAAGTCTAAGTTTAATAAAGCCCTGACTCCCGATTATTGGGATGTCAGGGCTTTTTTGTGCCATGAAATTATCCCCGCTTTTTAAATTCAGAGAAGTTGCCAGTCCAAAACTTTTGAAGTTGTTGGAATC
>JBNKGN010000310.1:0-4288 GCA_050289845.1 Crocinitomicaceae bacterium
GGGTATTATTACCTAATGGGAACAACACCGAATTACGAAAAGGCAGATTTCTATCTGAATCGTGCAATCACTGCCCTTGGAAAAGAAATGAACGAGCAGTTTATTCCTGTGTATTACTTCAATGTCTACACCTTATGGTATATGGAACAAGACGAAGCGAAGAAAGACGACTTGAAACAACGTTTGATTAAAGAATATTTTTCTTTGTCAAAATTGATCAACGACGCGAATTTTGCGCCAAAAACACAAGAAAACCTAACGCTTTATATGCGTGAAGTAGTAAAAACGTGTGACGACATCCTTCCAATGATGCCAAAATTCATGGAAAACTTACCAGAAGACGAAGCAAGTAAGAAAACCTTAATGTTGGACATGGCGAGTTTGTTGGAAAGCATTGAATGTAACGACAAGCAAGAATACAAAGATCTTTTGAAAGCGCTTTACGAGTTAGATCCTTCGGACAGAGAGATCATGATCAAATATGCGGGATTACTTCCTTGTGGTGAGCGTATCAAATTGTACAGAGAGATTCTTGCCAACTCAACAGACGAGAAAGAGAAAAACGAATTGGAATACAACATTGCTCGTTGTCAATTTGATATAGGATCGTACAAAGCGGCATACACTACTGCTCAGGGAGTTAGTGGAGAGAACAAAGGATCGGCACTTTCTATCATGGGACAATGTGTAGGAAAAACGGCAAGCGACTGTGGAGACTCAACATTTGAGCGTAAATGCAACTATATCTATGCCGTACAATTGTTGGAGCAAGCACAAGCGAACGGAGCAGGTGGACTTGGAGGTGTCATTTCTTCTTACCGTTCGAACTTCCCGACATCCGAAGAATGTTTCGACAACAGTAGTCCTTCTTCTGTAAATTTGAGATGCTGGAATGTTAGTGTGAGCCCATGTAATTAATGCGTAAAGCAAAAAACATATATCTTGGAATACCTGCTGTGATTTTCATGGCAGGTATTCTTTTTTCCTGTGTAAACGACCTGGATGCGGTTGAAAAGGTGACGTACAGCGAAGACGCCCCTGATGAGGTAACAAAGAACATCGAAATTCTAATGACGGATTCAGGATATGCACAAGTACGCATCACAGCGACGTTAGCTGAGACCTACAAAACACCGCAGCATATCACCAAATTGAAAGACGGTCTAAAGGTTGATTTCTATACCAAGGACGGTCAAAAAAGTTCTACGCTTTCGGCATTGTACGGTGAAGTGAATTACAACACAGGAATGATGTTTGTGCGCGACTCGGTCGTTTTATATAATTACGAAAAAGAACAAACACTGGAAACCGAAGAATTGTTTTACAACCAACAAGATAGCAGTGTCTTCACCAACAAATACGTGGTTGTAAAACGCAAAGGAAAGGGAATCACTGGCAGCGGAACGGGCATTACCACCCGTCATTCGTTCAAGCAATACACAATCACCAATCCAGAGGGCGAAATCGATAATTGATTTCTCGCTTCGAATCCTTATTTTTGCACAAACAAAACACTCATGCAATTCTACAATAAAATAATGCTCTACTTCTGGTTGGCAGCGGCCATCCTCATCACAGTTATTGTTACTGTTATGGGTTTCAAAGACGGTTTCGATGTTTGGGCGTATTACTACCTTTTTGCTGGAATTGCAACTATGGCGTACCTTTCACGTCGTTTTATGATGAAACGTTTCGAACGCAATCACGAGGAGTTCTACAATCAGTCGGAAGATCAAGAACAATAACCGTTCATCCGATCATTTGTTAATTCCTCCCAATTTGGTTTCTTTTCGCACCTTTCTGCATTGTCCCTATATGATGATTCACTAGATTCGCAGTAATGTAAATCTCAACGTGATGTTTTACAGGTAATTATGCGCATTTATTCTACTATCACCTTTTTTTTCTTGCTACTGGCGGCCTCAGGTTATGCACAGCATTCCGTGAGCGGAACCATCACAGATGAGCGCGGAGAAGCTATTCCATACGCCAAAGTTTTCGTTAAGAATTCTGCGGACCTACGCACTTTAGCAGATGTAGACGGCTACTACGAAATGTGGTTGTACCCCGATGAATATTTTTTGGTATATAGTGCCATCGGGTATGAAGATCGCGAATCGTACGTCACCGTGACCGACCGAAACGAAGTGAAAGATATGATGCTCTTCCCGTCTCGGATCAAAGATATTGAAGACGTTACCGTAGAAGCAAAAAAAAGCAATCCCGGGCGCGAAATCATGCTAAAAGTAGTGGCCAAACGAGACTCCATCAATCCATGGAATTACCCTCACACCGTACATGGCTACATCAAAGCCACGGAAAAAATAGACAGCAAGGAAACATCTGAAGAAGCTAAAAAAGAAACCGAAAAAAAGAAAAAACAAGCGGAAAACGACGAAAATACGGATCCCAATGGCATTGAAGATCCTTTCGCAGAAAAACAAAAAGAAGACGCAGCGATCGCGAACGGCATGAACCTCGTGGAAGTAGATTTCCTGCTTCACTACGGCGGTAAAAATCAGGTAAAAGAAGTCCGAAATGCCTACGAGCAAAGAGGGGCAAAAAAGAACAATCTTTATTACACCACAACAGTTAAATCGACCTTTAACTTTTTTGAAAACCTCCTGCATTTGGACGATTTGCACCAAACACCCGTGAGTTCTCCTATTTCTGGTCCTGGAATTCTCTCCTATAAATACCGATTGGTCGAACAATACGAAGAAAACGGTCGGAAAATTGACAAGATCAAGATCATCCCACGAAATATTGCCACCACCACCTTAGAAGGCTACATCTATGTGATTGACTCTGTTTGGCTCGTTCAGAAGTTGGAATTAACCATGGAAAAAGGAAATTTATTGATCTACGATTACTTTACCATTTATCAGGAATACGAACACCCCGGGGATTCCATCTGCGTGCTTGTCAAACAAACCCTTGATTACGGCGTGAAATACAAAGGTGAAGCATCGACATGCAAGACGGTCGTGGAATTTGACAATTACAACTTTCAGGCTGTTTTTCCGCCCAAATTCTTCAGCAATGAAGTCGCGGTAACAGAACAAGAAGCGTACGACAAAGACACAAGTTTTTGGGCAGCGACGCGAAAAGTAGAATTAACGCCGGAAGAACGTCAATATATTCTGGTCAAAGACAGTATTTACGACCGAACACACCGCAAAGAATATTTGGACTCCATCGACCAGGTATTTAACAAGGTGACAGCGTTAAAAGTACTTTGGTGGGGAGTTGATCATCGTAATCGCGAGAAAAAAACGCAATGGACGATCAACTCGCTGGCGGGAAGTATCCGTCCAATTTTCATTGCAGGTCCCCGCGTCGCTCCCGGCTTTTTTTACTTCAAGAAATGGGACAACGAACGCTTTATTGACCTGGAAACAGAACTCTCTTACGGCTTTCTCAACAGCGACATCAAAGGCGCGGGAAATTTAAGTTTTCGGTATAACCCCTTCCATTTCGGGACCGCCAGCCTCTCGTTTAGCCACAATTTCGATGTGATACGGGGCTACGATGCCATTACGCAAATTTACAAACGGGAAAATTTCATCGAAACCACGGAACTTCAATTGGGCAACGATTACGAAATCATCAACGGAATGTTTTTGGAGACGCAATTTTCCTTCTCTGAACGACGTAGTTTGGATGGCTATAAATTTATCGAAGCAATTGACAGCGTTTTACCCAATAGTGATCCTACGCAATTTGAATCGTATCAAGCGGCGCTTTTCGACCTAACATTAAAATACACACCTGGACAAAAATATATGCGTGAGCCACATCGAAAAGTCATTCTAGGATCCAAATGGCCGACCTTTTACGCCTGGTATCAAAAAGGAATTCCGCAATTGTTTGGGAGTGATATTAACCACGACTATCTTCGATTTGGTGTGCTTCAGACTTTCAAAATTGGCTTGATTGGGACATCGAGTTACCACATCACCTCTGGTTTCTTCCTCAACACCAAAAATCTGAAAGATGCTGATCAAAAATTTCACCGCCGCAGCGATCCTATTTGGTTTTCGAACCCTCTCTACTCCTTCCAGGGACTCAATTCAAACCTGCCGACGCAAAAAATCTATTACGAAGGTCATTTTGTGCACCACGACAACAACGCGATTCTCAGCAAAATCCCATTCATGAAAAAAACGGGGATTGGACTCGTTTTTGGTGCCGGCGCTTTGTATATTCCAGAATTTAATTGGCAGCATTACGAATTGCTTGCAGGACTGGAACGTAACTTTAAATTCTCAAAACGACGCTTACGTGT
>JBNKGN010000311.1:0-4284 GCA_050289845.1 Crocinitomicaceae bacterium
TGGAAGCGATCCTGTTGGCGCGAAAGTATAAATTCGATCGAATTGAGTTGTGCCAAAATCTCGAGCAAGGAGGAATGACACCTTCTCCTGGGTTTATTGAATATGCGTTGGCTTGTGGCGTTGAGACCCACGTGCTAATTCGCCCGAGACCTGGAGGATTTCGCTATTCTGAAGATGAAATTGAAATCATTTTACGAGATGTTCGCGAATGCAAAGCGATCGGAGTACATGGGGTCGTCATTGGAATTCTCAACGAAGAAGGAACCATCCACGAAAAAGCACTGGAGACGATCATGGTTCAAGCCGATGGGTTAGAAGTAAGTTTTCACCGGGCTTTTGATGATTTGGTCTTTTACGAGAAAGGATTGCAAACACTCATTGATTATGGGGTGAAAAGAGTATTGACATCAGGTTTGGCAAGTACGGTGGATCTCGGTTTTGAGAACTTAAGAAAGATGATCGCGTTTGCCGATGGACGGATTGAAATTATGCCTGGCGGAGGAGTGAACGCTTCGAATATTCGGAAGTTACAACAAGATTTAGCTCCCGATGCAATTCATTTTTCAGCAACGAAAAAACAAGAGTTGGATGAAGGATCACGCTTTTCGGAGACGGTGCTTCAAATCAAAGAGGACAAATTGGTTCGCGTGCTGAAAGAAATTGGTTGGGAAACACGATTTTAATTTTTTCAACGTTATCGTTTTATGCGACTTTGGATCATTTTCTTATTCATGGCATTCTCGGCTTCGTCTCAGGATTGCGACAGTGTTCCTCCAATCAATAAGGAGATTGTACGACTGGCAAAAGCGAAACTCAAGAAGAAGGTAGGGACTGGAGAATGTTGGGATTTAGCACAGTACGTTCTCAACGAAACCAATGCCGTTTGGGACAAATTTGAAGTGTATGGCGTACGTATAGATCCTTCTGAAACCTGTATTTTACCTGGAGACATCATTCAATTTGAAAAAATTAAGTTGGAATGGGAAGAAGGTTCTGTAACCTATTCCGAAGCAATGCAGCATCACACGGCAATTGTCAGCGCCGTGCAAGACGATTCTACACTCGTGTTAATCCATCAGAATACAGGACAATTTGGCAAGAAAGTTGGGGAAACGATTTTCCGTTTGAATGCCATCAAAAAAGGGAAGATTTATGTTTATCGTCCTCAAGCAGCAGATTAAACGCGATCAAGCACGTAGGTAATCAATTCCAGCATGGCGTCGTTGTAACCACTTGAAAAGACTTTGTTTGGACGATTCGCTATTCCGAGACAGATCGTTCCGCAGTCGTGTCCCAAAGCCTTGCCCAGACTAAACAAAGCCGAGCTTTCCATCTCGAAATTGGTAATTCGATGGGTATCATGGTGAAAAGAAGAAAGTCGTTCATTCAAATGCTCCGTACGGTTTTTTAAGCGCAATTGCCTTCCTTGTGGACCATAAAAACCACTCGAAGTGATCGTGATCCCAACTTCCGTTAGGTCGGAGCGCAGCTCCTCTACAATATCGGTTGAAGCCGCAGTTAAATAGGTGTGAACGTGTTCCGGCAATTGGATGTGATCGCTTATTTTTTCGTTCAAGGCGATTTCTTCTTCTGTAAACGGAATTTCATAGAAATGAGCAACATTGTCCAGTCCATAAGCGTGTGTCGATAGGATGTACGAATGAACGGGAATTTCAGGATGCAAAATACCACAAGTACCAATGCGCACTAACTTCAATCGCGTGAAAGTAGCTGCGTCTTCGCGTTGCTGAAGATCAATATTAAACAATGCATCCAATTCATTGATCGTGATATCAATATTGTCGGTACCTATTCCTGTTGATAGTACCGAAATACGTTTGCCTTTGTAATTCCCCGTTTTACAGAAGAATTCACGATGATTGGATTGATGTTCCACAGAATCAAAAAGGGACGCTACCAGATCAACACGACCTTGATCTCCCACCAGGATGATGGTTTCCGCTACTTGTTCTTTAGATAGGCCTAAATGATAGACGTGTCCGTTTTGATCGAGTACCAATTCTGTTGGAGGATATTGCATTGTTGATGTGTTGATTGTAAGTAAAAGTAAGGAAAATAGGCGATTCCCTTCATACAAAAAGGTACCCGAAAGTACCTTTTATAAAATATTGGATGGGCAACAATTAGTTTCCTGTAATACTACCGAAAACTTTTTGAAGCAATTCAGATACTCGAGCCATTGGGTCCAAACGGATTTTATTTTCCTCTTTTTCGACCATTTTGAAAAGTCCTGAAACAGCACGTTCTGTAACGTATTGACCAAGGTCTGGGTTCAATTTTTGACCACCAGAAAGTGTCATTGCTGTATTGTATTTGTTGATGATAGGTTCCCAATATTCGGTAAGTTTTACTTCCGCAATTGCAGCATCAACTTTCGGGCGAAATGCCGTAATCAAATTTGCTGTAGTTTTTTGTTTCAAATAAGAAGTTGCTGCACCTTCTCCACCGTTCAAGATACCGAATGCATCTGAAATCGTCATGTCGGTAATCGCTTTCTTAAAGATGGGAAGCGCTTCTTTACTCGCTGATTCAGCGGCACGGTTCAACGTCGTTTCGAATTTTTCAACCTGACCATCAAGTCCCCATTCGAGTGCTTTTTGTTTTACTTTGATAGCATCTTCAGGGAAAGGAAGTCGGATGTCGGCATTGCCCCAGAAACCATCGGTGATTGATGTAAGGTCAACCGCATTGGCAATTCCAACAGAAAGGGCTTCTTTTAATCCAGAAGCTACTTCCGATTCTGTGAGCGCTGGAGTAGATGTGCCACCACTTCCATCCGTGGTTAGAATTTCATTTGCTGCAGATTCAAGAACGTCACACGCACTGACAACTAGAGCAGAGGCAATAGCTAGAGGTATAAATAGTTTTTTCATGTTCATTTTTTTTCAAACTTAGTAAAATTCATTAATCAAAGAAGGTGCCAGTATTAAAAACAAAAAAAAGGGACTCGTTAGAATCCCTTTCTTCCTTCATCAGTGGTACTAACGGATTAGGTTGATGGATCCGTTAAATTCTTGCTTGTCATCGTTATATTCTGTACTAACACGTGCGCGCCATACGTATGTTCCGTCTGGAACAAGTGTGCCGTTGTAGGTACCGTCCCAACCTACAGAAGGATCGTGATTTTCCCAAATCAATTCGCCCCAACGATTGAAGATGAACAAGTCGAAATCGTAAATATCAATGCCTAGCACTTCTGGTTTCCACACTTGATTGAATTCGTCACCATCTGGCGTGAATGTATTCGGAGCGTAGAACAAGATATCTTCGATGACATTGAAATAATAGGTGGTGGTATCCGTACATCCCAATTCAGTTTCTACAATCAATGTGATTGGATATTGAGCGACAATCCCATCAGGGAATAAGAATGTTGGCGTTGTCAAATTACTTGAACTTGGCATTGATCCAGGACTATCCCATGTCCAATAAATAACATCAGAAGACGATTTGTCCTGCATAAATACGCTCGTTTCAAAAATCGTTGCTGGATTTTGTGAAAAGAAGAAATCTGCTGTAGGCGTTGGTTTAACATTGATAATGTTCTCGATCGTGTCTTTGTACACACATCCATAGATCGATGTCGTGGTCATGATCAAATCGTAAATTCCTATATCATCGAAGAAAATTGAAATAGAATCGTTTCCGTTTTCAAGAACATAATATTCATCGGTTCCAAAATCCCATAAAGTTGTAGCGATTTCACCACCATTTGCAGATGTATTGAAGAACTCGAAAGTGTTCGGAACACATTTTTCGTACATATCTGGAACAGCATTCGGTTCGATCGGCGTAGGGAAGTAGATTATCGTACATTCTTGATCTGTCGGTGATCCACAAGTTTCTGAAAGCGTTACGCAGTATTCTGTATTTGTCACAAGAGGATCAACAGTAATGTCAGTTCCCGTTCCAATGTTGGTACCATTTAAAGACCACGTAAACGTATAAGGGGAGGAACCACCAGATCCTGCAACATTCAATTGAATGTCATCTTCAGGACATATTTGCGTGTTTGGAGTGATAAAGGTAATATCCAAAGGTGCTGGCTCATTTATCGTACCATTAATAGTAACGGCGCAATTGTTTGCATCAGAAACAATAATTGTATGATTTCCAGCGTAAAGGTCGTTTGCTATGTTTGTGGTCGACGAAGAGTTGCTCCAAGCATACGAATATGGTTGTGTTCCAAGTCCAGCCAAAATTTCGATCATTCCGTCGTTACTACTATTACACGTAACATCTGATTGATTTACAATTGCAGCT
>JBNKGN010000312.1:0-4276 GCA_050289845.1 Crocinitomicaceae bacterium
GGTATTTATTGCTTTGTCTGCAATGGTGGTTTCTCAATTGCTCAAATTGCCGCGTAAATCGTTTTTACTTTCCCGTGAGATCAAGAACAAGAATATTATGATCGGTGTGGTTGTTGCTGTGACGGTGCTACCAAGCATCTATCTCGGAGTTACATTGGTGCAAAAGGAACACTTTCAACACAATGCGGAAATTTACGTTGGTAAAGTGGGGATTTGGGAAGATAGTTATCTGATTCGGCACGAGATAGATCCGGACGAACGTGTCATAACGCTTATTTACGCGGGGAATTCCATCGATGAAAAGTCAAAAAAACGCTTATTGGATAAAGCACTTGATTTACAGTTGGATGAATGCAAGGTGATTATCCGACAGGGAGGAAGTCTGAAAGACAATAAATTGCTGAACGAGTCGAATGCTCAATTATCGGCAAAAGAAGGGGAGATTAATCGCTTGCGTTCCGCCTTATTGAATCGTGAAAAAGCACTTGATAGTATTCAGTCCATTCCAAAAACGGGCGAGCTGTTGTTGAAGGAAATGAAAGCGCTGTATCCACAAGTTTACGCTTGTACGTATGCATCAACTACTGTGTATGTAGACTCTTTAAAATCGCCGATACCGACAAGCGTGGTGTATATCGAAAGCAAAGATTCAATTCGCATGGTCGATCGTTCTAAGATCGATAAATGGTTGCGACAACGGTTGAAGACGAAGAATTTAATCCTTAAGTTTTAAAAAGAGCATACTCCATCCTAAAAGGGTACGGGAGCTTTAACTGTTATCATTTCTCGAGATACTGGATGCATAAACGTGAGCATCTCCGCATGCAAATGCAATCGTTCGTCTCGCTTTCCGTACAAATCATCACCAATAATTGGTGTATTCAAACCGTCCACATGTGCGGCATGTACGCGCAATTGATGGGTACGACCCGTTTCAGGATAAAAGTAAACACGGGTTTTACCATAAAGACGGCTGATCACTTCCCATCGGGTAATTGCCTTTTTGCCATGTTCGTAACAAACCAGTTGTCGCGGTCTGTCATCAATGTCCAGTCGCAATGGTAGGTCCACAGTTCCTGAGTCGGCATCAACGAGTCCGTCCAAAAGTGCGACATATCTTTTGTGAATGGATTTCTTAATAAACTGCGATTGAACAAATTTATTGGCTTCTTGTGTTTTGGCAAACAACAAAATGCCGGATGTCGCCATATCCAATCGATGTACAACCAAGGATCCCGTCGCATCAGGGTACTTTTCTTTCACTTGATCATAAATGGAAGGAAGTGCTGATTTTCCAGGTACCGAAAGGAATTCTGCGGGCTTGTTGATGATCACCAATTGATCGTCTTCAAATAGAATGTCGAGCGGTGGAATTTCAGAGGGCAATTCCAACATCGGATTTGGCGCTACGTTTATTCCTTTCAACATGTGTCCCAATATAGGTTCACATTTTCCGCGGCAGGAGGGGTAGAACTGTTGGTGTTTACGAATTTCCGATTTGGGAGAAGCACCCCACCAAAACTCAGCAAGCGCGATCGGCTCCAGTTGATTTAAGTAAGCGTATTGTAGCAATTTCGGGGCAGCACATTCTCCTGCACCAGCTGGAGGAACACCCAAAGCGTGTGATTCGAATATTTCAGAGAGGTTCTTGTGTTCGTTTTCGGCATTCAAAAAGTTGTAGGAACCAAAAATTTGCTTTTGAAGAATGCCTGAGAATTCTTTTCGATGCGTTTTCAAGGATTTGATAACAGCTTCTTCGGTATCCAATTGGGCTTGCAACAGTTCTATTTTTAGATCCCATTCGGCGACCAATTGTTTTAGTTCGTGTTTGGCAACCAAACTTTCTCGAATCAATTCGTTTTCTACAATTGCGCGTTCCGTCATATTTGAAATGAATTCCAATTCAGAGCGGCGTTCTTTCCGACGTTGTTTGTTGATGCGCATTGTTTCTCGAAAGGCGGCAATCGCTTCGGCTGCATTTTTTTTTGCGTTTGCTACCTCCTCCTTCAATTTTTTGAAAGAATCACTGCTCTCTAGGGCTTCAATTTGCTCCGTATATTGATTCAACATTTGGGAGCCTTCGAGAAAAAAATCACCGTCTTGAAGAATGTCAAAGACAGGAGGAACAAATCCATCGTGTTCATTCGAGTTGGCCAGTTTACCAGAGAAAGCGGAGAGATAACCGAGTTCACCGTATTTCGTTCTTACCACCAAAACACCGAACATTTTACCGATCACCAATCCATCAGGATCGCCGTCCAATCCAAAATTGTGATTGAATTCTTTCTGTTTTAAGCGTTCCTGTAATTCTTCTGAAGCTATGATGGACAGTTCGTGAGGCTCGTAATAAAATGGGAATGTAAATTCTTTCGGCAATGGAATTTGATTGACCATTCTTTTGAATCGCGTAAATTGAGCGGGTATATCAGCTGCGTCAATCATACATTTAGTTGATAAAATACTTTTTTAGTGTTCGATACAGATCGTGCAGTGGCAATCCCATCACATTGTAGTAGCAACCGTTAATTTTCGAAACGCCGATGTAGCCAATCCATTCTTGTATTCCGTAAGATCCTGCTTTGTCCATTGGTTGAAAGGTATCCACGTAATGCTCGATTTCATCTTGTGTAAGTTCGGAGAAATAGACTTCCGTTTGCGATGAAAAACTACGCGACTGGTCCTTGGAAATCAATGAGACCCCAGTGATAACAATATGCATCTGTCCTGAGAGCCTGCGCAACATGGCAATAGCGGCATCACGGTCCTTTGGCTTTCCGATAACCGCACCATTTTGAAGCACGATCGTGTCGGATGTGATCAATATTTCATTGTCTTGCAACGTGCGAATAAGGGGCTGTGCTTTTAATTTTGCCAGATATGCGGGAACGTTCTCAGGTTCCAGATGATTTGGATAGATCTCGTCGACTTCATCAATTCGAATTTCAACAGGAAATCCCAATTCCCGAATTAAAGCTTGTCTGCGCGGAGATTTTGATCCTAGAATGAGCGTTTTAGGAGCCATAGAATAATAATAGTTTCCAATAAACAGGGGAGAGGAGACCAAAAATCATGGCCAGTTTAATCCACAAGTTCACTTTTTTATAATGGGATTTGTTTTGTGCGAATATCAGGAAGAGCAATGCGAGTAGTACCAATACGGCGGAAAGAAAAATGGGCAAAAAGGAAAGTATTTTCATCGATGGGAACAACACGAAAAGGAGTCCCGTCATAACGATAGAAGTTAACAGAATGAACGCTGTGATCCATTTCGAAGTGCGAATTCCAGTAACGATAGGAACCGTTTTTGCATGAAGCAATTGATCTCCCTCGATATCCTCCATGTCTTTGACAATTTCACGGGCAAAATTTAAAATGAATGCAAATCCTGCCAACGCAATGGATAGAAATACCAGAAGTGAAGCCTCGTGAAAAGCGGTAAATGGATAGACAAAATCCCCAGTGGCAAATTCAGGATGCAATTGCAGATGATGGTAATAATACAACCCAACGAGCATTGGCACCATTGCCGTCAACCCCGCGATCATAATATTTCCGATCAAAAATTTTCGCTTAAAATACGACGAGTAATACCACAACAAATTAATGGAAAGTAAGTGAATGAACAAGTACCAAAATGTTTTTAGGCGCCAACTCAAGTAGGCCGCAATACTAAACGCGATCAAATTCAGCCCCCAGTGAGTCACAATAGCGACGCGTCGTTTTATGTATTTGCCAATGATCAGTTTTTCGGGCTTATTGATCCGATCGGCACGCACGTCAAAATAATCGTTGATAATATTTCCTGCCGCAGCAATCATCAGCGTACTTAGCACCAACAAGAAGAAATGAAAACTTTGAATGCCTATTTCTGAACGTTGAATCGTTTCGTCATAATACCAGCCCAGACCGTACATCGTGATTCCAATGATCAACAAGTTCAACGGTCTTGTGAGCCGAATAAAATGCATCATTTGCTTATGATTTTATATTCTACACGACGATTTTCCTGATGCGCTGCTTCTTGCTTCGCTGCTGGTAATTGTGCGATGGCCTCATCACTGTTAATGGCACGGCTGCTACCGAAGCCCTTGTGTGTTAATCGCGTAGCTTCAATTCCTTTCGAAACAAGATAATCGTAAACGGATTTCGCACGATCTTCAGACAATTTCTGGTTGTTCGATCCACGGGAATCGGTATGTCCACCAATCTCAATTTTAATGGTGCTATTTTCGTTCAAGAAATTGACCAATTTGTCCAACTCAACAAAGGATTTAGG
>JBNKGN010000313.1:0-4267 GCA_050289845.1 Crocinitomicaceae bacterium
ATGGTGGATAAAGAAGAACTCGAAAATGTTGAGATCCGTGCGGAGATAGCACTAGAAGCAATTCAAAACCTATCCCCTGCTTATCGCGCTGTATTTAACTTGTATGTTATGGAAGAATATACGCATAAAGAAATCGCAGAAATTCTCGGAATCAGTGAGGGCACATCAAAATCTAATTTAGCCAAAGCAAAACAAAACCTGCAAAAGGTATTGAAGGAACGGTTCATGAATATTGAATGACATGAAAGACGCATTTGAAAATAACGTAAAAAAGAGTCTCGAGAATTTCGAGATGCCTTACAACGCTGCTGCCTGGACATCCATGCAGTCGGCTTTGGACGTTACTACACCTGCAAGTTCTTCCAACATAGAACAACAATTCAAAGACAGCCTAAATGGCGTTGAATATCCATACAATGCTGCCGCCTGGTCCGCTCTTGAAGCGAAATTAGACGCGCCGAAAGGAAAATCGTACACCAAATGGTATGTAGCAGCGGGAATTCTCGCAGTGGCATCAGCGTCCATTTTCTTTTTGACAACTGATACGACGACATCTTCAAGTACTTCCGAAAATGCCGTATCGCCTGTAGCAGAGAATACGACTGTAAACAAGCAAAATTCACAACTGACTTCAGTAGAAGTTGCGAATAGAAACGGTTCGGAAATCGTGACGCCTCCAACAGCTCAGAATGCATCTTTACCAGAAGCAACCGACCCGACTTCTAGTAGTATTGCTTCGACAAATGGCGCTGGAGGAATTCATACACCAAACCCAACAGATGGAGGAATTTCACAACGTACAGGTGTTTCAGGAGGTAACGATGAGCGTCGTGGTTCCGATAACAATACTACGCAAACGCAAATTCAAGACGTACCTGAAAAGGAATGGAGTTACACACCCGTTGCACCGCCAACACTTTGCCAAGGTGCATCCACACAGATCCTAAACAACAATGACTACCCTGTTGTGATCATCTATCCAAACGGATTGAACTGGACGGGACGTCAAAATGGTGTCACTACCTTAAACCCTAGTGTGGAAGGAGTATACCGATTAGGCTACCTTCGCAACAATAACTTTATTGAAAAAGAAACATTTACCGTTCAAGCAGCGCCAAAAGCGGACTTCGAATTTGTGGATATCTCTCAGAAATATTTAAATGGTCTTCCAACAATTGAAGTACGTACGAATCTTCCTGCGGAATCCTATGAATGGCAATTTGACAATGTGACAGCTCAAGGTCCTACAGCTGCAGCACATTTCTTCAAGAAAGGCAATCACAGTATCGCATTAACCATGACGAATTCAGCGGGCTGTTCTAACACCATCGCTAAAACAATCAATGTTGAAGAGAACTACAATTTGATTGCCATGAAAGGTTTCGAACCATTAGATCTCGATCCAAGAAACAATACCTTCATGCCCTACGCATTGAAAGAGCGTAACACTGGTTTCAAAATGATTGTACTTGATCCAACTGACGGACATCTCGTCTTTGAAACAACAGATGCCAACGAGGGCTGGGATGGTGTGGATCAATCCAACGGAACAATGGTGAAATTTGGAACTGCCTACATTTGGAAAGTGACATTATTCAACCCTGAACCAGGTGAAAAAACGGATTACGCAGGAACTATTATTCCAACACAACGATAATTTGCATTACTAACATTACTACTACTCTAGCAATGCAAAAAAAGGTCTGATTTATCAGGCCTTTTATTTTTTCCAATAAATAGAAGGATGCTGTGATTGAAGGCTTGACTTCGCGACTTCTAACTGCTGCATAAATGCCGCATGTGCTTTCGAATCTTCGTACAAAGGTACGTGAGCACTCATAGTATTGACTTTTTCCACCTGCGCTGCGATATCCCGGATTTCATCACTAAAAACAAACGCGGAAAAATGCGACCAAACGACCTTGATCGCTTGTGAATTTGGATGCACCAAATCCTCCTTAAAGAATCGATAATCACGCAGTACATCCAGCACAATCTCGTAGGCTGGAAAATAATGCGCCTCATTGAACGAATGCACCAATTCTATAAGTCGGGCTTTACTGCGATTGTTTTCAATCAAACCATCTTTGAGATGACGGACCGGACTCACTGTAAAAACAAGCGCTAAGTTTGGATTTCTTCGCTTTAAACGTTGAATGAGTGCCGCCCAAACAGTTCGCAAATCCTCGAAAGACGTCAACGATTTCGTAAAAACCGAAGATGGCTGCTTGTGACAATTGCCTACCGTATATCCATCCTCTAACTGATATTCCCAAGAAGTACCAAAGGTTATAACGAGCAATTTGGCGTTGTCAATGATATCAAGAACCTCGGAAAAAGCAGATTTAATTGATGTAGAAAGCGCTTCCTCACTTTTGGCATAAACAGCACCAGACGCGCGCCAGTCAAACCAGAGATCGTCGCGATTCAATGCTTTCGTTGCTGTATTTCCGTCCAAAGCATCATTTAGAATTGTAGCAATTGCCAAAGGGTGAAAGATCGTTCCAAAAGGATTGGACAGCACCTTGAATCCCGAATTTTCAAAATATGGGGTCAAATTATCGGAAAAGCAACTGCCCATCAAAAAGACAGCATCGCCATGTTTTAGATCGATTTTCGCTTCGGGAACGGCTATGTCGAGCATGAAATTCATTCCACCATTAATGCGCGTGCATTTTCCAATGCGGCATCATTGATTTTATCTCCACTCATCAAACGTGCTGTTTCCAATAAGCGTTCTTCCGCGTTCAATTCTTTGATGGATGTTTTGGTCTTTCCATCCACAACCTCTTTGGAGACAGAAAGATGCTGTCCGCCCTTAGCAGCAACTTGAGGTAAGTGCGTAATCGCAATCACTTGCATCCCCTGCCCCATTTCTTTTAATAAAGCGCCTATTTTTTGAGCAACATCTCCTGAAACTCCTGTGTCAATCTCATCGAATAAAATGGTCTGCAATTGTTCTTTCTTCGAAAGGTGATTTTGCAAAGCCAACATCACACGAGATAGCTCACCACCACTCGCAGCTGTGTGAATCGGAACTGGTGCCATTCCCTTATTTGGACTGAACAAAATTTCGATTTGCGTTGTTCCATAAGGCGTAAATTGCGCTGTTTCCGTCAAATGAAATTCCAACACAGTGTCTTTTAACTTCAAAGCATCCAGAGAACGCTCAATCGCTTGTGCAATTTTAGGTGCTGCTACCAATCGAATTTGGTGTAACTCTTTCCCTAGAACTGTGAGAGCTTCTTTTTCACGAATATTATGTGCCTGAAGTGCATTCAAGTCTTTACGCAACGTTTCGAGATCTTCATTCGCATTGGCTAATTCAGATTCTATTGCCATTAATTCGGCTTGCGATTGTACACGATGTTTGAATAAAATACGGTTATATGCGTCCAGCTTTGAGGAAAGCACGTGTAGTTTTTCCGGGTCTAAAGATATCGTATCCAACTGATCTGAAGCTTCTTCCGCAATATCTCTCAATTCAATAACAGCACTGGAGATGCGTTTGTGCAATTCCATCAACGAAGGATCCAATACAATGCTTCCTGAAATCTTTGACGCAATCGCTTGCAATAACGCAATGGCACCATTTTCATCCTCAATGCCTTCCGAAACAGCCGCATACCCTTCGCGAATGTCGTCCGCATTTTCGATTTTTCGCAATTCTTCCTGCAGTGCTTCAAAATTAGTTGCATAAAGTTCGAGCGCACTCAACTCCTCCAGTTGAAACGAATTAAAATCTTGCTTTTGCTCCAAAGCTGCCAATTCTGTTTCCAACGATTGAACTTTGCGAAGATCGCTTTGATAGTTTTTAAATCGTTGGTGGAATTCTTTGCGCTTTTCAAGTCCTCCTGAAAGCACATCCAGCAAACGCAATTGATAGTCTTTATCCTTCAATTCAAGCGTATTGTACTGCGAATGAATATGCATGAGTTTGCCTGAAAATTCTTTTAGGATATTTAATTGAACAGGCACATCATTGATAAACGCTCGGGATCGACCTTGTTTGTTTATTTCTCGACGCACAATTGCGACATCAAAATAATCGAGTTCGTTGGCTTCGAAGAAATATTTAAGATCAAAGGCGTGAATATCAATTTCCGCTTCTACGATTGATTTGTCCCGTAAATCACCGATGACCTGAAAATTGGCTCGTTCCCCTAAAATGAGGTTTAAGGCATTTAACAAAATGGACTTCCCTGATCCTGTTTCTCCCGTAATTACAGTGAATCCACTTTCAAAACGAATGTGGGCGTGCTCAATT
>JBNKGN010000314.1:0-4254 GCA_050289845.1 Crocinitomicaceae bacterium
CTTCAGGGCAACGTCAATTACTTTCGTTCATTCGCGCATATGTCTACAATCCAAGTATCTTGATTCTGGACGAAGCAACTTCAAGTGTGGACATGGAATCGGAATTGTTAATTCAAGAAGCGACAGAGAAAATCACCAAAGGCAGAACTTCAATCGTTATTGCCCACCGACTTTCGACCATCCAAAAGGCGGATAAAATTGTTGTTCTCGAAAAAGGAGAAATCGTTGAAATTGGCGGGCATGCAGAATTATTAGCGCAACACGGATACTACAGAAATTTATACGATATGCAGTTCTCTGAAATGAATGAGAACAAACAGAAAACAGACGAATGATAGGATTTAAAATTGGTGGTGTTCCAGAGCATTTTAATTTGCCTTGGAGAATGGCGATCGAAGAAGGGAGATTTCGAGATGAAGGAATTCAAATGCATTGGAGTGACATGGGGGGAGGAACGGGACAAATGATCCGCGGACTCGAAACAGGTTCCTTAGACATTGCCGTGTTGCTGACAGAAGGGATTACCAAAGCGATATTGCAGGGACTGAATGCGAAAATTGTTCAAGTGTATGTAACAACACCACTGCATTGGGGGATTCATGTTCCTTATCAAAGTGATATTACGTCAGTCGATCAGTTGGAGAACAAAACATTTGCTATTTCTCGGGAAGGGTCTGGATCGCATTTGATGACGTATGTGAAAGCCAATCAAGAAGGTTGGGATACAGAACAATTGCATTTTGATGTGGTCGGGGATGTCTATGGTGGACTTTGGGCACTTCAAAATAATGAGGCGCAGGCATTTTTGTGGGAGAAATACACAACGCATCCGTATACAGAACAAAAAAAATGTCGCTACATTGATGAAGTCGTTACGCCTTGGCCTTGCTTTGTAATTGCTGTACGCGAAGAAATTGCTGAGAAATACAAAGACGAACTGGCGACTATTTGCGGAATTGTCAATCAAAAGGCACAAGAGTTAAAGAAGAAAGAGGACGTGGTGGATTTGATCTGTTGGCGTTACAATCTTCGTCACGGTCAAGTGGAGAATTGGTTGCAGGAAACCGATTGGAATTATCTGGGTATCGAATACCCATTGGCATTCGAAAACACCATTTCGTATTTGATCAAATTGAATTTATTGAAGCCAGAGGAAGCTCAAAATTGGCGGGAAAAACTATTCGTATGAAAAAAGTAGGAGTACTATTAATCCAATTGGGAACCCCGGACAGCCCAAAGACCACAGATGTGCGTCGCTATCTGTCTGAGTTTCTCAATGATCCACGCGTGATTGATTTGCCCTGGTTGGGACGAACACTGCTAGTAAATGGTATTATTGTGCCGTTTCGAGCACCAAAATCTGCGAAAGTGTATCAGGAATTGTTCGATCTACATAATGGCGTTTCGCCGTTAACCATTCATACAGAAGCGGTCAACGAAAAATTGCAGCAACGTTTGAAGTCGGATAACGTCACCGTGCATTATGCAATGCGCTATCAGAATCCGTCGATGTATGACGTTTTGGAGCAAATGCGATTGTGTAATTACGATCAAATTGTTGTTTTGCCACTTTTTCCGCAATATGCGAGCGCTTCAACAGGGTCTGCCATTGATTTGGCGATGAAAATTATTCGAAAGTGGTGGGTTATTCCTGAAGTATCGGTGATCAATCAGTTTTGGGACAATGAAGGGTACATTGATTCTATTATAGATCGTGCAAGTGCCTTTGATTTGAAAGAGTACGATCACGTATTGTTTTCCTATCATGGATTGCCGGATCGTCATGTGGATAAAGTCTATGAAGGTTCTGATTTGTGTTCGGATCAACCGTGTGAGACAGAAGTAAACGAAAAAAATAAGTTCTGCTACAAAGCGACATGCTATGCGACCACCCGATTAATTGCAGAGAAGTTAGGACTATCGGAAACAGATTACACCGTATGTTTTCAGTCGCGATTGAACAAGAAATGGTTGACACCTTTTGCCGATCAGGTTGTGGCAGAGCGAGCTGATCAAGGCGCGAAAAAAATCTTGGTTTTTAGTCCGGCTTTTGTTGCCGATTGCTTGGAAACGGTGATCGAAATCGGGGAGGAGTACCAGGAAATCTTTGTCGAACATGGAGGAGAAAAAGTACAATTGGTGCCAAGCTCCAACGATCACGACCGTTTTATAGATGGATTGGAGACATTGATTCGAGAGCGAATCCAAGCGTAAATGATACTCTTTTAATGGCTTTGGATGAAGAAGCTACTTAGAATCCTTCTTAATTACTAAGGAACTTTGTACCTTTGCCAAGCAAAAAATGAAATACACATAAAACAGAATATGAGTACTACTGAAAAATTAGCATACAAAGTCAAGGACATTAGCTTGGCAGATTGGGGAAGAAAAGAAATCCGTTTGGCTGAGGCAGAAATGCCAGGTTTGATGGCGTTGCGTGAAGAGTTCGGAGCAGCGAAACCATTGGCTGGAGCTCGTATCGCGGGATGTTTGCACATGACCATTCAGACAGCCGTTCTTATCGAAACATTGGTAGAATTAGGGGCGGACGTTACTTGGTCTTCTTGTAATATCTTTTCAACGCAAGATCATGCAGCAGCAGCGATTGCAGCAGCAGGAATTCCGGTTTTCGCATGGAAAGGAATGAACGAAGAAGAATTTGATTGGTGTATCGAACAAACACTTTTCGCATTCGAAGGTGGACAACCGTTGAACATGATTTTGGACGATGGAGGAGATCTTACGAATATGGTGTTCGATCGTTACCCAGAATTGACAAAAGATATCAAAGGATTATCAGAAGAGACCACTACAGGTGTACACCGTTTGTACGAGCGTATGAAAAATGGAACATTGGTAATGCCAGCAATTAACGTGAACGACTCTGTAACAAAATCAAAATTCGATAACAAATACGGATGTAAAGAGTCTTTGGTAGATGCGATTCGTCGTGCTACAGATACAATGATGGCAGGTAAAGTAGCTGTTGTATGTGGTTACGGAGATGTTGGTAAAGGATCTGCAGCATCATTGCGTGGAGCAGGAGCTCGTGTTATTGTAACTGAGATCGACCCAATTTGTGCATTGCAAGCAGCAATGGACGGATTTGAAGTGAAACGTTTGGAGTCTGTGGTACACAACGTGGATATCGTTGTTACAACAACAGGAAACAAAGACATCGTTCAAGGACAACACTTTGAAGCGATGAAAGACAAAACAATCGTTTGTAATATTGGTCACTTCGACAATGAAATCGATATGGCTTGGTTGAATTCAAATCACGGAGCATCGAAAATAGAGATCAAACCACAAGTTGATATGTACACGATCAATGGAAATGACATTATCGTTTTGGCAGAAGGTCGCTTGGTGAATTTGGGTTGTGCAACAGGACACCCTTCATTTGTGATGTCAAATTCATTTACCAACCAAACGTTGGCGCAATTGGAATTGTGGACAAACGCAGAAGCTTATGGAAATGAAGTGTACATGCTACCGAAACATTTGGATGAAAAAGTAGCTGCGTTGCACTTGGCTAAAATCGGTGTGGAATTGACGGAATTGCGAAAGGATCAAGCAGATTACATTGGTGTAACGGTTGAAGGGCCTTACAAACCAGAACACTACAGATACTAGAATTTTTTTTCTAAGAAAAGCCCTGACATTTTGTTGGGGCTTTTTTTTGTGCCGTATATTTAGACCATGAAAACCACCACCACACTCAAAAACTGTCCCTGTGGACGCGAAAAGACCTACGAAGAATGCTGCAAATTGGCGCACAACAATCCCGAGTTTATTGCTACTGCAGAAGACTTAATGCGCTCACGCTACGTGGCTTTTACAATGGCAAATGGCGATTATCTTGTCAAAACACATCACAGCGATTCCAAAGACAAAATCGATCAGAAGAATGTAGAGCTTTGGGCAAAATCGGTTCGATGGATTCGACTTGAAGTGTTAAATGTGGAAGGTGGCGGTCCTTCCGATGAGGAGGGAATTGTCGTGTTTCGAGCATCTTATCAAGACGGAAAACGCTTTAAAGCGATTAACGAAAAGTCCCTGTTTAAAAGAGAATTTGGGGCTTGGGTCTATTGGGGAGCCTTATAATGTGTAAAAAATGTAATCAAAGATTGCGTATATATACGGTATGTTTTGCGTAGTTATTGCAGAAAATATATCTATTTAAATTTATACATTGTGGCTCAAAATATTAATAGCCAAAATTATTATTCACTTTAAATCGAATTTATTATG
>JBNKGN010000315.1:0-4235 GCA_050289845.1 Crocinitomicaceae bacterium
ATTACCAGTCTTTGCCTGATTTTGAGCGACCCGTTCCGCCACCTTGTCCTGCAATGCGTTTTTTCGTTTCTGCTTCTTTGCGCATCAACTCGTCTAGCATGCGTTCCGCGGTTTTGTCTGAAAGTTGTCCTTTGTTATTTTGCGGTTGTTCTCCTGAACCATTTTTTTTCTGACCGCCCCCTTGAGATTGGTTTTGCTGACTGTTTTGCTGCTGTCCAGAACCTTGCGATTGTTTCTGTTCAGAAGGTTTTTGTCCAGAATTCCCTTGACCTTGCTGCGAATTATTGTTTTGATTTCCGTTTTGCTGGTCTTGCGAGTTTTGTTGGTTTTGCTTCTCTTCTTGATGCAATTTGCGCATCGCTTCGGAGAGATTGTAACGCGTTTTTTCGTCGTTTGGGTTCGCGCGAAGTGCGTCTTTGTAAGCTTCAACGGCACCGTTGTAATTTTTTGACTTCATTCGGGAATTCCCTAAATTATGAAGATTGTTGGCTTTCGCAGTAGCGGATTGCTTGTTGTTTTGGTTTTGCTGATAAATTTTTTCCGCTTTTTCGTAATCCCCCGATTTATAGGCAGATTGCGCCATTTCGTCTGAAAGATCCACGTTTTCCGGAGCTCCTTTCTGTGCTTTTTCGTAAAATCCAATGGCTTTGTCGTAATCTTCTGCCTTATAAGCATCACGCGCCATTTTCAGCGTGTCCCGCCAATCTTGAGACAGGGCGCCGAATCCAGTGAGGACAACAATAAGTACAGCAATTGTTTTCATTTTGAATCCAATAATCGATTTAATCTTGCAGAAAGTTTTTCTGACCACAACAAGTACATCATCCATGAGAGCAATGCAAAAACCAATGGAATTTGATAGCGTTCTGCATGAATATTGAACTCAAAATTATCGATTTTGGTTCGTTTCATGCGGTTAATTTGTGTTAATAAAGCTGAAAGATCTGGAAATTCATCCGAACTGATGGTCACCTTTCCACCTCCCTTTGATGCAATGGACTTCAGGAAAGAGGTGTTTAATTTTGAAACCACCGATCTTCCGGTCGCAGTTGTTTTGTAACCTAAATCTGGGCGGTGTGGATTTTTAGGAACCAATCCCCCTTTTTCTGTACCAATTCCAAGGATGCTGAGTTGTACGTTCGAATGGCGAATCTCTTTTAAAATTTTATCGGGATTCTCTTCGTGGTTTTCACCATCCGTAACCATAATGATCCCCTTGGCATTGCGTTCTTTGGAGAACATTTCTCGGGAAACCTCCAGCGCTTGCTTCACGTTGGTTCCCTGGGCATCAATCATGTCTGTTTCAATGTCGTTGATGAACAATTTGGCGGCTCCGTAATCTTTGGTTATTGGGAGTTGCACAAAAGCGCTATTGGCGAAAAGGCAAATACCAATCCGTTCTCCGCGAAGATTGTTTACCAGTTGAATCATTGCGCGTTTGGAGATCTCCAGTCGGGACATTTCTTTGGAGATGTCCTTTGTGTTCATGGAGTTTGAGATGTCAAGACAGATGACCAATTCTAAATCATCAACGGTTGCGGACGATTTCTTCTTTCCGAAAACAGGTTGCGCAAATGCAATCACCATAAAGACAATAAAATTGCGGAAAAGAATGATTTTGAAGAGGGTATATCCACTGGAAACGGGACGAAGGTACGCTGTGCGCACACGCTCGGGCAAATTTTCAGCGCGCTCATTGGTTCGTTTCACGTATAACATGACTGCAAAAAACGCAGGTAGTAGCAAAGCCAACCAAAAGAACCGTTCGGGATGTTTGTACAAAAGAACATCGCTTCCATTCCCTTCACTAAAAAAGCCCAAAGCGAAAACAAGTCCAAAATACACGCCCCAGAAAATTATTTCCCAAACCAAAAGAACGGTCAGCATGCGCCCAACAGGATATGTATGTCTCGGATTAGTCATGCGATTTGAATAAAAAGAATTGGGTGCACCAAACAATGGTTGCAAATAACAACGCTACATTTAGATACGACTGCGGAGTTGGCGGTGGTTCGGCATTGTATTGATCGTCTGGTATTTTCTTCTTTTCTAGTTTTTCAATCTCCTGATAGATTTTCTTCAAACCATTTTCGTCTTTTGCGCGAAAATATTTTCCATCTGTGGTTTGCGCGATGCGTTTTAATAGCGCTTCGTCAATTTCCGTTTCCATGGTGGTGTAATAGCTGCCAAATGGTGAGTTGACACGTGTTTTTGCCAATCCTTTACTGCCGACACCGATGGTATACACGCGAATTCCTTGGGAGCGCGCTAATTCTGCGGCCAACATCGGGTCCATTTCCATGCCACCATCCATTCCGTCGGTGAGCAAAATAATTACTTTCGATCCCGTGCTGTCTTCCCGATTTCTCAGTCGTGTTACGGCGGTTCCCAATCCCAATCCGATGGATGTTCCTCCCATGATTCGGTCGCCATTCATTTTGTCTATTTGCTCTTTTAGTACGGCGTAATCAAGGGTTGGAGGGCAAGCTGTGTACGCTTCACCAGCGTATGCTACCAGTCCAATACGATCGCCTTTTCTTCCGTCAACAAATTCCTTTGCTACGCGTTTTGAAGCTTCCAGACGATTGGGGGAGAAGTCTTCAGCGAGCATTGAGCCCGAGACATCCATGGCAATCACAATATCAATTCCGTATTTGTAATCGTTGTCCGAATCATCCCGCAATTCCCAATGATACGGCTTTGCCAATGCGAGAATAACAAAAGCCATGGAAATTCCCGAGAAAAGAATCATTCCTTCCCGTACCCGTTTGATCCACGCAGCGCCGATTTTGGATTGATGCTGAATCGCTCCAGAGAATTTAATGTCTCCTTTTCGTGTGTTTTCGCGTTTGAAAAGAATGTAAACGGTGGGCGGAACAAGTAAGAGTAACCACAACCAGTGCGGAGCGAAAAACTCGTATTGCCATATTTTAAGATTCCACAGGTTACTCATAATTGTCAAATTCTAATGGGCTTGTTTCCGCGACAATTTGTCGAGCAAGTGTGGCTATTTTTAGTATTTCGACCAGTTCGGGCTTCGATTTGGCAAATTTCACCATGTCCGATTGTGAAAGAATTCGAACAATTATGGCTACCGTGTCTTCATTGAGTCCATTTTGAAGCAGTAATTGTTGTGTCTGATAGGTTGTTTTTTCCAGGATGGAAATATCGTAACGCGCAGTAAGGTAGGAGCGAAGGATGTACGACAACTCAATGAAATGCTCTTTGAGTCGATCTTTCTCCCACATTTTTTCGCTTTCAAGAGCGTCAATGGCTTTTAGTGTGCGTTCCTTTAGAGACATCGCTTTAACGACTTTGATAGGTTCCTGTGGACGGTTTCTTCGAATTAAAAAAACGACCAATGCGATAACGATTAAAAGAACGATAACGAGCCACCAATACGTTTTCAGAAAGACGATGAAGGCACTTTCTTCGGGTGGAAGTTGGGCGTATTCCTCGCGAATATCGTACAAGTCAATTCCGTTTTGTTTCGCGCTGAAATCACTACTTATTTCAATGTCCCGAAAGTAATAGGTCGAGTCATTGATGCTGATTTTTGGTCCTGGAATAATAAAACGCCCGCTATCCCACACAACGACGGTGTATTGTCCTACCCAATGCTGATTGCCGTTTTGAAGTGTTGAGGAATCGTTAAATGCTTCACGGATTTCAATGCTTTGTCCATCGTCGGTTAAGATACCGCCACCACTTTTGGTTCGAACGTCGATTGTTTTTGTATTTGGTTCGAAACGAATGGAATCGGAAGGGGCTAATCGCACGCTGTACGTTAAAGTCACAGGTTCACCAATCAAGACTTTTTTCTTAGCGACATGACCTGTTAGTTCTTGCGAAAATGAATTCGAAAAAGGAATGAGAAATGCTATGAAGAAAAGAAGACGAATCATCTGTTTTTAAAGAGGTGCATCAAAGGTTTAATGAAATCTTCCGAAGTGGAGATGGAAACATAATCCAGACCTGATTTTTTGAAATTATCGAGGAGAATTTGTTCTTTTTGAGCGTACAAATCGGCATGCAATTTTTGCGCAGCGTCACTGTTGGAATTCACCCAGGTTGTTTCGCCTGTTTCTGCATTAAAAAATTGAATCAAACCAATTGCGGGTAATTTGCTTTCTACTTCATCAACCAATCGAATTGCAACGGTATCGTGTTTTTTACGTGCGATACGCAATCCCTCCATGAAATTATTCTCGTCGATAAAATCACTAATAACGAAG
>JBNKGN010000316.1:0-4208 GCA_050289845.1 Crocinitomicaceae bacterium
CGACACCATTCGCCCTCAGGGATTTTACAATTTAATGGTGATCAATAAATCAACAGGGCGAGGCGTTTTCGGCCAACCCGATGGTTCTTTTAATGTGTATGCGACTTCAGGAGATACCATTAGCCTCTCTGTTCGCGGCTATCAACCTGTTACACTAACCGTTGTACCTGATTCTAATTGCCAGTTGCACGGTACGTATTATGTGGAAGGAAAATCGTTGGAATTAGAAGCTGTCGAAGTCAGCCCTTTGAAAACACTCAAACAGATCAAGGAAGAACGGGCAGCACTTGCGATGCGCGAAACGCGAATGGTGACAGGAATAGAGGTAATGCAGAGTCCAATCACGGCATTGTATCAGGCATTTTCGAAAAAGGAACAGTCCAAACGCTGGGTGGCAGAACAAGAATACCGAGATGACAAAGTTCGCGTGGTCAAAGAATTATTGCGCAATTACGTGGCTTACGACATCATCGATCTTACAGACGAAGAATTTGAAGAATTTATCTATTTCTTAAACATGGACGATTCCTTCTTGAAAACGGCAACAGAAATGGAATTGATCACCTTTATCAAGGATAAGTTTGAGCATTACCAGACATTAAAGTCTCAGTAGATTTTTCGGCACGTTCTACAATTCTTCTTGCTCGTTTGTCCGCAATGTTTTGCTTGATTTTAAACCATCGACCTCCCAAACAATATCGCAAGATCTCATCGAGATGAGTTAGAACCCCTACATTAATGGCACCACGAACACTTTGCGACCATTTTGGACTCCAGGAACGAATAGCCAATCCGAAACTACATTCTTCGTACACGATATGATGCCAGTACCCACTTGGCATAAACAACGTTTCTCCTTTCTCAAGTGTCACATCGATTCCTTTCGCGTATTTTAACGCTGGAAAACGCTCAAAATCTGGATGCAAAGGATCAATAGAACTGTGTACTCCCATTGGGTAACGATAGAGGTGTTTGTTGTATTTCGGCTCGAATAAGATGACTCTTTTACGACCTGTTAGTTCGGTTAAAAACACGTTGGACATATCCATATCATGGTGAATTCGCGTAACAGCACCTTTACCGCCAAAAAACACAAAAGGAAATTTCTTCAAATACCGTGTTCCAAGATCTGGAAAACCAAAATCATTCCGCATTTCTGGAAGTAGTTTGAAAATATTAAACAGAAAAAGCCGCTTGGTCGTTGGACCTTCTTGCAACAATTTCAAATACTCACCAAAAAACATGGTGTTGTCAGTGGATTTGTAGGAGCGATCTTCTTTGCGTTGTGTCGACTCGTCATCATACACACCAACAACTGCCTGACCAATCGTTTCTTCAAAATATTCAAACGTCCATTTGGAATAAAGCGCTGCATCTTTTCCGTAGAAATGCTTAATAATAACAGGCTTTTGCGGCTTTAAATAATTCTGTTCAAATTGTTCACGTGTGATATTTTCGACACGATCAATTTCTTTACTTAGATTCATTTTCATATCCTTCAATTTACATGCTAAAATAGACCAAGCGAATTGAACTTGATTGCTGAATCACACAGCTATCTTGTGGTTAGTTGTGATTTTCGCAACTTAAGGCGAATGTACAAAAAAAACGGTACCCAATTGGATACCGTTATTTAAATTTATGTTAAGGACTTACTGCCCTTCTAATGCGTCAGCGCGTTTTTGACGTTGCATTGGGTTTTCGCCCGTGTCTTTCTTTTTAAACAATTCGTAACGCGTTGGTTGTCTTTCCTCTGGCCAGCTATTGTTATTCAAATCAGTATCCGCTGTTTCCAGATAAGGATCCAATCGGATGTTGGCTACTTGTTTTTCAAAAATGAACACTTTCGAGACTTCTTTTTCGCTACGTCTCCATATCTCTGCAGGGATGCGAACCACTTCCTCGGTACCATCTTCAAAAGTGAAACGAAGAATCAAAGGCATTGGTATCCCTCCAATATTTGTGAATTTCAACTCATAAAACTGTTGTCCTGAGTTCAGCAAGGCCAACTCCGATTCGGAAAGCCCGCTCTTGAATTCTTCGTATTCCTGACGGTGCAATGCATCTACAGCATAAATGTCGCGCTTCGCATAAAAGTCATCAATGTCGGCGTCACGCTCGTTAACGGTTTCTTTAACCATAGTTTTGTTTCGCGTATCCCCAATAAAAGCATCGCTGTTCGTTTCGGCTTCTTTTTGCGCCTGCATTTCGACTTCAGGGTTCATGGTATTCAACTCGTACCAATTCACTTCATCGAGGCTAATATCCACGTGGTCCGTCGTAAAGAACCAGGCTCTCCAGAACCAATCCAAATCAACAGCTGAGGCGTCTTCCATTGTTCGGAAGAAATCGGCAGGAGTAGGGTGCTTGAAAGCCCAACGCTCACAATACGTTTTGAACGCAAAATCAAACAACTCTCGTCCCATAATCGTTTCGCGAAGGATATTAAGTGCTGTTGCTGGTTTTCCGTAGGCATTGTTGCCAAATTGCCAAATCGATTCAGAGTTCGTCATAATCGGCGAAATAAAATCGGTGTCCCCACGCATATAATCAGCGATCATGTACGCCGGACCTCTTCTTGAAGGATAACCGCGTTCCCATTCTTGCTCCGTCAAATACTGAACGAAGGTATTCAATCCTTCATCCATCCAAGTCCATTGACGTTCGTCAGAATTGATAATCATCGGAAAGAAGTTGTGTCCAACCTCGTGAATGATTACTCCCCACATTCCGTATTTTGTACGTTCCGAATAGGTTCCATCCGCTTCTGGTCGTCCTCCGTTAAAGCAGATCATTGGGTACTCCATACCAATCCATTTCGAATGCACTGAAATCGCAACAGGATACTGGTAATCAACCGTGTACTTGGAATACGTTTTAATGGTGTGCGCGACCAGTTTTGTTGAGTAGCGTTCCCACAATGGATTGCCTTCTTTCGGATAGAAAGACATACACAAAACATCTTTACTTCCAACGCGTTGGTTTTGAGCATCCCAAATAAATTTACGTGAAGATGCAAACGCAAAATCGCGTACATTGATCGCTTTAAAAATCCAGGTTTTTTCCGAAGTTGCTTTCTCTTTTTCTTTGGCTTCTGCTTCATTTTGCGTGACAATCATCACTGGCGCATCGGCCGAGCGTGCTTTTTTCAATCGTGCTCGTTGCTCTGAAGTCAACACACTGCTTTCGTTTTGAAGTTCTCCCGTTGCACCAACAATATGATCGGAAGGAACAGTAATGGCTACTTGATAATCTCCGAAAGCCAGTGCAAATTCACCGCGACCGAGAAATTGTTTGTTTTGCCAACCTTCGACGTCATTGTAGACACACATACGCGGAAACCACTGAGCGATCGTGTACAAATAATTATCTTCATCTTCAAAGTATTCGTAACCGGAGCGCCCACCAATCTTCATTCGATCATTGATATTGTACCACCATTTGATACGGAAAGAAATGCTTGCTCCATCTTTCAAAGGCTGATCCAAATCGATCCGCAACATCGTCTTATTGATCGCATACTTCAAATCTCTCCCAGAAGTTGTGGTCACTTCCTCGATTTTAAAGCCGCCATCAAACTTAAACGAACGTCGCTCCACATCTCCAATAGAACGAAAATCTTCCATCTTTTCAATGGTGATCAACTTTGTGTCCGAATCTTCCGCACGCATGTTTTGATCGAGTTGGATCCATAAATACTCCAATTGATCGGGTGAATTGTTCGTGTAAGTGATCGTTTCTTCCCCGTAAATTTTCTGTTCTTTGTCATCCAGACGCACCTCGATGTCGTAATCTGCCTTTTGCTGATAATAGGCATGACCAGGAGCACCAGCGGCATTCCGATATTCATTGGGAGTTGGCAATTCCTCGCCCAATTGAGCAAATTTATTTTGAGCCATTAAAAGGCCCGGAGCAAATAAAGCTAATAACAAGACTTTTTTCATTCTTCGTTGTTTTCTATGTATATAGTTTGCGTTTGTTTCATTGGTGTGAAGGCAGCAACCCGCGTTTTATCTTCATAATAAAAGGTCAATTTGTTTTGCTGTTCTTCAAAAACTTCCATTAATACGTTGAAATGCACAACCAACTCATTTTCAATAGCTATTTCCGTCGATTCAAAATAGAAATTGGTAGTACCCGTCAATGACACCTCTTGACCGATCAAGTTGAAAAAGCACGTTGAATCACCATTTGAGACGGTAAAATGC